>JAFOCU010000280.1 GCA_017381055.1 Lachnospiraceae bacterium | reverse complement strand
ATTTTTCTGTAATCAATCTACAGTTGCTAGTACATATATGCTTGATATAGTTGTGGCAGCAGTTATTTTACTTGTAAGTGTTTGTCTTATAGCAGTATCTATATTAATGCTTAGATTTACGATTTCATTTACCATAAGTGAAGATTACAAGGAGATAGGAATACTTAAGGCGATAGGTTTAAAGGATCCATCTATTAGAATGTTGTATACTTCTAAATATATGATTATATCTGTACTTGGCGCTTTAGTAGGAGCATTTGCTAGTATTCCATTTGGTAAACTTATGATAAAGCAGGCTATGGTTAAAATGGTTATTCCATCATCATCAGGCAGTTTTATAGTAAATATTTTATTAAGTATTTTAGTAGCGGCTATAGTCATATTCTTCGCATATTTAAGTACAAGACGTATAAAGAAGATGACACCTATGGATGCTATAAGAAGCGGCCATACAGGAGAAAGATTTGGAAAGAAATCATTGCTTAAGCTTCACGGTTCTAGAAAAAATGCCAATATGTTTATGGCGTTAAATGACATCTTATGTGATTTCAAGAAATACATAATATTATTTGTAACAAGTATAATAGGTATCTGGCTCGTAATTATGCCGGTTAATACAATTAATACATTAAGCTCTGAAAAGGTGGTTCCATTGTTTGGAGTAGTAGATAGTGATTTTTATATTCTAAATTCAGAGAAGATAAATGAAGTAATCGGTGAAGGTACAAAAGAGGCATTCCTTGCTCATATGCAAGAGATTAAGGATGAGTTGACAGAAAATGGTATAGAAGTAAAAAGAGTATTTGGCGAGGGGTTCTTTAGATTGAAGATAAGATATGAGGATACATCATATCAGTCTATAGCATTGCAGGGACTTAATACATCTACAGATGAATATGAGTATATGGAGGGAACAGCACCAAAGAAGGACAATGAGGTGGCTATAACTCATGTGATAGCAGATGTTTTGGATGCAAAGGTAGGAGATACAGTATATATCACAGTATCAGATAACGAGGTTCCTTTTGTGGTAACAGCTATTTATCAATCAATGAATAATCTTGGTGAGGGTATTAGATTTACACCTACATATGATCTTGATTATAGCAGATTAACAGGTTCGCCAGGAGTACAGGTAGAATTAGTTAACTCTTCAGAGAAAAATATTGAAGATGCCATTGAGAAGGCAGAAGAAATTTTTAGTGATGCACAGGTATATGACACAGTAGGCTATTTGGACAGTATGCTAGGTGGTATTACAGGTATAATTAATGACTTGAAGCTTATCATCCTTGCTATTGTTATGATTATAAATATTTTAGTAGTAGTACTTATGGAGAAGATATTTATTACAAAGGAAAAGGGACAGATAGCAATGCTTAAGGCAATAGGGTTTGGCAGAAAGTCAATATTTAGCTGGCAGTTACGCAGAATCGGTTTAGTGTTAATATCAGGTATATTAGTAGGTGTTCTTACTTCAGAGATATTTACAAAATTAACTTCAGGCTTAGTATTCAAATTTATGGGATGTAAGTCAGTGGAATTTAATATTAATCCAATGGAAGTATATTTGTTGTATCCGGTATCGTTGATAGTTGCTACTTTATTGGTATGTAGCATATCAATTAGAAGAATAAGAAAAATCAATGTTCAAGAAGTAAATGATATGGAATAAATAAATTAGTATATATCAAATAAATGTAGATAAGAGAGGAATAATCATATGAGTACAGTATTAAAAGTAAAAGATTTATGTAAAACATATATTACAAATAAAAGACAAAACAACGTTCTTAAGAATGTGTGCTTTAGTATAGAGGAAGGTGAAATGGTAGCTGTTATGGGACCTTCAGGTTCTGGTAAATCTACATTGCTATATAGCGTATCAGGTATGGATAAGCCAACAGCTGGAGAGGTGATCTTAGGCGATAAGGATATTGCAGCTCTTAGTGACAATGAATTATCAGAGGTAAGACTTAAATACATGGGATTCATTTTTCAGCAAATGCATATGTTAAAGAACCTTACAATAGCAGATAACATAGTGCTTCCGGCGTATAAGCTTACAAATGATAAGGCGAAACGTAAGGAGATAGATGCGTACTGTAATGAGCTTATGCGTAAGCTTGATATAAGCGATATAGCAGGAAATGATATTACAGAGGTTTCGGGTGGTCAGCTTCAGCGAGCTTGTATCTGCAGAAGCATGATTAATAATCCAAAGATATTATTTGCAGATGAGCCTACAGGTGCGCTTAATAAGAGTGCTTCGGATGATGTTATGAAGCAACTTGCAAAGATAAATGACGAGGGTACAAGTATAATGCTAGTTACACATGATATGAAAGTTGCTGCAAAATGTAGTAGAATTTTATACATAGTAGATGGTAATATAAATGGAGAGATAACCCTTGGGAAATTATCAGATGGTGATACTAAGGAGAGAGAGCGAAAAGTAAGTAACTGGCTCTATGAAATGGGCTGGTAGAAAGAGGCATATATGGCAGATATTATAGTAGTAGAAGACGACAAGGAAATAGGTGAGTTATTAATGGACTTTCTTGTGGCGGAGGGGTATGATACATACCTCGCTCCTACAGGAGAGGAAGCTCTTGAAGTATATGAGGATGAAGGAGCAAAATTAATTATACTAGATATAATGCTGCCAGGTATGGACGGCTTGGCTGTCTTAAGCAGTATCAGAGAAATGGGAAATGCACCAGTTATAATCGTAAGTGCTAAGAATGCCAAAGAGGATAAATTAGATGGCCTCAATCTTGGCGCTGACGATTATGTGGAGAAGCCGTATGATATAGATATATTGTTAGCGAAGATAAAAGGTATATTCAAACGAAGATATTCTTCAGAGAATATGACAGATGGCAATATTACTGTAGATAAAACAGCTCATAAGATATATCTTGATGGCAATGAGGTAGCAGTGACAATTAAGGAATACGAATTGCTAGTCTACCTTATGGAAAATAAAGGCAAGGTCATCAAGAAGGAAGAACTATTCAATACTATATGGGGATTCGATAGCGAAAGCGAACCACAGACATTGACAGTGCACATAAAATTCTTAAGAGAAAAGTTTGAGGAAGATCCAAAGAATCCAAAGAGAATCCTAACAGTGTGGGGAGTTGGATATAGATTTGAATAAATGTATATAGTATTGATGGAGAAATAAAATGAGAAAATACGACAAGTTGATGATACTAGCACTAGGACTATTCATGGTGCTAGTTATAGCTGTTAATGTAGCTATAAAATATATAAGTGAAAGTAACAGTAGTGATGGAAGAGAATACAGAGTATGGATAAATAGAATTTCTAGCGATATTTCAGAATATGAAAAAGCGGAAGGACAACCACCAGCGGATGTGGCAGCCTTGAAGAAATATTTTGACGTATCAGAATACAAATTCATAGAAGAGATAAAATGTATTAAGCTAAGCAACATAAAAAATCATCTAGACTTTGTAAATGGGGAGAACAAGGATTATGTTATCTACGCAACAGGGGAATATGTTTATAAGATAACATATAGTGCTACAGCAGAAAGCAATATAACGTTATGGATAAATATAGTGAGTATAACTATGCTTATAGCAGTAGCGTTAGTTTTAGTGTATATTAGACAATCGATTATTAAGCCATTTAATAGATTTGAGTATCTGCCATATGAATTGTCAAAGGGGAACTTAAATATGCCAATCCAAGAAACAAAAGGAAAATATTTTGGTAAGTTCTTGTGGGGCATGGATTTATTAAGGGAAAACATAGAAGAAAATAAAAAGCGTGAGCTAGAATTACAAAAAGAAAAGAAGCTATTATTATTATCATTGTCTCACGATATAAAAACACCATTAAGCGCTATAAAGCTATATTCTAAGGCATTAACCAAGAATCTCTATAAGGATGAAGCTAAGAAGGCAGAAATAATAGAGAATATAAGTGTTAAAGCCGATGAAATAGAAGGCTTTATATCTCAGATAGTAAGAGCGTCAAATGATGATTTCATAACATTTAAAGTCGCAAAGGACGAATTTTATGTCAAGGATGTCCTAAAGGAAGTGGAAGAATATTATCAGGAGAAAATGTCCCTTAACAATATTGGATTTGGTGTTAAATGCCATTCAAACTGTTT
>JAFOCU010000279.1 GCA_017381055.1 Lachnospiraceae bacterium | reverse complement strand
CATATGACTTACGCTTATATGAATAAGCCTTTAAATTCTTTAACGCTTCCTTATACAAACGCTTAAAATAACCTTTATTTCTGCATTCTGGCATAGTATAGCCATAGATTTCGCATTCTTCTTCATCAGCTAAAAATACAGATACAAAACTAATAAGCTTAGCATTATCATACATCATATAAAAAGCTGGAAATGTTCTATCTTCATTTAACTCAGGTTCAAGAAAAGACACTCCTCTTGTTCCATCAAATTCTCCACAAAGAGCAATCAACTCTCTCGCATCATAAAATTGCTTTAATGTTAATGTATTTATAGCAAATATGTTCATACTACACCTCTTTTGTTACTTCCTTTAACCAAGCCTTTTCCTCTTCCTCAAGGTAAGGGGAGATTTTTTCATAAACTTCTTTATGATAAGCATTAATTCTTACTCTATCAATCTCTGTTAACATAGATATATCCATTGCATCTACATCATATGGTACCATAGTAAGATTTTCAAATCTCATAAACTGACCATACTCTGTTTTTTTATCTTTAACACAGACAATCATATTCTCTGTTCGAATTCCATAGCTACCCTCAAGATAGAAACCAGGCTCATTAGAAGTTATCATACCTTCTTCAAAAATAGCGCTGTCCACTCTATCAGACGCACATTTCCAACGAAGGCTGTTAGGTCCCTCATGAACATTTAGATAATACCCAACTCCATGACCTGTTCCATGATTATAATCAAGACCCAACTCCCACAAAGGACCTCTAGCAAGGTAATCAAGATTAATCCCTCTCACACCATATAAAAACTTAGCTGCTGCAAGATTAAGATGACCTTTAAGCACCGCTGTATAATGTTTCTTTTGCTCATCGCTACAAGGGCCTAAAGCAATAGTTCTAGTAATATCAGTTGTTCCCTCTAGGTATTGTCCACCTGTATCAAATAACACAAAACTCTCTGGCTTAAGCTCTGTATCAGACTCTTTAGTAGGAGAATAATGACACATAGCCCCGTTTGCACCGTAAGCAACTATAGGTTCAAAACTTGGTCCCATATAATTCTCACCTTGTTTTCTTAATCTCTCAAGATACTCAGCTGCACTAAGCTCTGTAATCTTTATTTTACCAATATTTTTCTTAAGCCAATACATAAACTTAGTAACTGCTACACCATCCTTAATATGCGCAATTTTCTCATTAGAAACCTCTGTCGGATTCTTTATAGCCTTAGGTAAAAGTGTTAAATTATCACCTTGTATAAGTTTAATGTTCTCTGGAATATTCTTAACAATAGCAAAATTTGCTTTATACGCATCCATATATACTTTTAAATGGGAAGGTATATTCTTCATATCCTCGTATATACCATTATATGGTTTGATAATGATATTATCCTTGGAAAGCTCTTCCTTAACACCCAAGAAAGCTTCTTCCTGACCATATATAACTGCATCCTCCATAGATATAACCACATATGATAACACTACTGGATTACACATAATATCATTGCCTCTAATATTAAAAAGCCACGCTATGTCATCAAGAGTTGTAAGCACAAATAAATCTGCATCTTTAGCCTTCATAAGCTCACGAATCCTTGCAAGCTTAGAACTTCTTTCTTCTCCACAATACTTAATATCTAGGCTAGTAACCTCCTTAGATACAATGGTTGGTCTATCCTCCCATATCTCATCTATAAGATCCAACTGATATACAATTCTAGCATCATTCTTATGAAGCATCTTTTCTAAAGAATAAGCATATCCATAATCAACACAGCGTCCATCAAAACCCAATACCTGTCCAGCCTCCAATGTAACTTCAAGGTATTCCTTAACTGTTGGTACTCCTGGTTCACCCATTTTCATAAGGATAACCTCAGTACCTTTAAGCTCAGCTGCTGCCTGGATAAAATATCTTCCATCAGTCCAAAGTCTAGCTTCATCCATAGTAATTACAGCCACGCCAGCCGACCCAGTAAAGCCTGTAATATATTTTCTGCATTTAAAATAATCGCCTACATACTCTGAACCATGAAAATCATTCGTAGGTACATAATAAACATCTATACCATTATTCTTCATAGCTTGGCGAAGCTTATTTATTCTCTCACTGATCATATTACTTATCCTTTCTCTAGATTCAACGCTTTATTCCAAGTAATAAAACTTTTACAAAAACTCTAACGACTTAAATTCTTTGTCTATATATCTTGCTCTCCATCTATTCATTACCATAGATAATTCCTTTAACACTACCTCTGAGACAGTAAAACTATAAAGTTTTTCTATAGACGCAGAAATAATAAACTGCATTGTATAAAAGGTTGATGTGTTAAGCTCTAAATTATCCCTGTATAAATGAGCACATTCCTTACACACTGCCTTGCTTTTATCCACCACAAAACCAGAAAGTGCTTCCTTGTCTCCACATTCTACACAAGAAAACACATCTGGATATTCTCCGTTTATATAAAACATCTTAAGTTCGTAAATATATCTAACCAATTTATCCGGTATATTTTTATTACTTAGAGCCTTTAGTGACTGATATAACAGATTAATCATTTCCTTAGAATTGACATTTTCATAAGAATAATAATCTGCCACCTCCAAGAAATAAAAACCGTAATACAAGGCATTAACATCAGTTGCTATCTCATCAAAGTAATTCTTAATGTCAATATCAACTAAGTTATAAGCCTCTCTCCCTTGATATAACGTAAATTCACCAAAGGAAAATGGACGACTACCTGCAGCAAATCTACTAGAAGGTCTTCTTGCCCCTTTTACAAAGGCTGTTATCTTACCCCTCTGCCCTGTAAGAATAACAAGTCGCTTGTCATACTCACCTACTGGTGAGGCCGATAATACAATTCCTGTTAACTTAACTTGATTTACCACAGTGTCCTCCTTACTTAATTATTAATGTAATTTTTTATGTTTATTGCTTTGGATCATATCCAAAATTCTTAAGCTGCATATCGCTATCTCTCCACTCTTTTCTTACCTTTACCCAGAGCTTTAAATTAGCCTGCATATCCATCATTCTCTCTATCTCGTAGCGTGCTGCACTACCAATTTTCTTAAGCATAGCACCTTGTTTTCCAATAATAATTCCCTTATGAGAATCTCTTTCACATACGATAGTTGCATCTATATCTACAATCTGTCCATTTTTTCTTTCCTTCATCTGGTCAATATAAACAGCTATACCATGAGGAATCTCATCGCTTAAGCACTTTAATGCCTTCTCTCTAATAAGCTCTGCAACAATCTGACGCATGGGCTGATCTGTTACAGTATCCTCATCATAGAACATAGGTCCCTCAGATAAATACTTAAATATAGTACTAATTAAGTCATCTGTATTTGTTCCCTTTAAAGCAGATACAGGTACTATCTCTGCAAAATCATATATCTTTCTG
>JAFOCU010000278.1 GCA_017381055.1 Lachnospiraceae bacterium | reverse complement strand
AGCAAAGAAAGATTGTATATTTAGAGTAACCTATGAACGTGAATTTTTATGGTGTAGTCAAACAGAATGGCAAAGTAGTTTTTGCTATGAAGAATTTGAAGAAAGTTTAGCAAATTTAATAAATACTATTTGGCAAGACCTAACAGAAGAAGAAAAGCAACAAGTAAAAGGAATTTTGGAATGAGCAATAAATATATTATAAAGGCTTGCCCTAATTTGACAACAAGCCATTATGGAACTGGCGAAACTATACATAACCAATGTGGTTTAACAGATGATGATTTGTGTGCTAATTGTACCTACTGCAAATTAAAACAGATTGTAGAGTTATGCAAGGCTGCATCTGAATTTTGTAGAGAATGTAGTAAAGAAGCAATATATCAAGTAGATTGTATAGAATGTACAAAAGGCGGTAGAGCAGAATTAGGAACAGAAATTTTACAACTTTTGAACATAGAGGAGGTTGAATAGTTGATTATAGATGATGGTAATGGTAATATAATAGGAGATAGCAATATGTCTGGAGGAGATTGTATAAGCAATTTAAAAGCAGCTTTTGGTAGAGAAAAGCAATATTGGGATGCATTAAAAAAGATTAGAGACCAACTTAAATTAACCGAAGGTTATAAGGTAGGTCATGTATGCCCAGCTATTGAAGGTCTAATAAATTATATTAGTGATGTACTTGGTGAATAGGAGGATACTAATGGGTGAAGGTAAAAAGTATGATAAAGGTAAACCAATGGTGGGTACAATACTTAGAGTATTCCCTAGGGCATTATCTGTAGTCGGAGCTATTATAGAATACGGTACACATAAGTATCCCGACCCGAATAATTGGTCAAAGAATACCAGAATAACCGAGAGGTATATGGACTCCGCCATAAGACATCTACTTAAATACTTTATGGGAGATAAGTTTGATGAGGAAAGCGGACTTCCTCATTTAGGACACGCACTATGGAATATAATTGCGGTACTAGAATACGAACTAAGACAAGACCCAGAACTTGTAAAGAAAATAATGTATCCAAAGGAGGATAGAAATGAAAGTTAAGGAATATATAAATATATTAGAAAACAAACTAGATATAGCCCTGAGTTATATAGAAACTATATCTGATATTAATGTTAAATATGTAGACGAACTACCCGAAGGATATAGGAATAGGTTTATATTAGCTAGCCAGAACTTCCTATCTAGATATAAGGAGTTCTTAGATTTGGAGGTAAGAGATGAAGAAGAAACAGAAGAAAACTAAACTAGGTATTGATAAAGTACAAGTATTAGGTCATACCTTTAAGGTAATAGAAACAGATAAAGATGAAGTCCTCCTAGATGGAGGGAGAAATGTAGCACTAGGTTTCATTAGATACTTTGATAGTGTTATATATATTGACTCAAGACAATCTATTGAGAGTATGAAACAAACATTCTTCCACGAACTACTCCATGCAATAGATTTTATTAGTCACAACGAACAAATAGCTTATGACGAAGAAACAGTAAACGTACTCGCTAGAGGATTAATGACAGTAAGGATAAACTAATGGATGATAAACCTACAATACAAGATGCAATAGGATATAGCTTTGAAGGCATAACTTGCGTACCCTTTATTGAGAGCATAATTCAAGAGCTTGGTATAGAGTCTAATAAATATTGGATGCGACCAGCAGAAATCGGAGACTGGTATACAACCGGAGATTATGTAATAACCCAGACTGAACCTAAGCTTATAGAAGAATATGAACTTGTATATGATATGCCTTATACAGAACAAACTAAGAACCGAGTATTATTTGCTGGTCATTTAATAGATAGTATATTAGAATACATAGGCTATATTGAAGGTTGTTATGAAAAGGAAGATAACAAAAAAGGAGATACTTCTTAATTGAGGTACCTCCTTTTCTTTTATATAATTCCTAACCTTGATTTAATTTCAGTAATAAGGAAACTACATACAACACTTATTGCTATAAACATTCCCATCATACGGTTCTTCCAAGCTAATAAGTCTTTTACATCTGCCTCCATAGTATCCAATCTTTTATCAAGCCTTTCTAAAAATTCTCTTGTTGAACTGTCCATAATTATATTCCTTTACGATAGCTAACTAGAATAACTTTTAAGAGGGGTTAAATATCTTTTAGGTAATCTTTATCATAAATAACTTCGACCCTTGTTAAAATTGATTACAGTACCCTTAGAATTAATCTAGGGTATAAACCCCATTTATATAACGTAAAGCTTGGTGTCGGTTATGCTTTGTATAAGATACATGAACCCACTCAGCCTTTTTTGTTCTCTCTAATATAAGCTGGTCATAATCTAAACCAGACTCTTTGATATAAAAAAATAGTTGTAACGGACTCATTCCGGTAACTTGTATATCTACCGCTTGTCCGTATTTATGTTGGCTAGTACTTGAACCTCCAACCTTTTGGTTCACTAGCTCACTTCTATATCCAGATAGAATTAGGATAGCTTTACCTAACTTATCTCTTAACGGTTGGAGAAAGTTCTGAGTAAGATACCCTAGGTTCTTTATTGCTGT
>JAFOCU010000277.1 GCA_017381055.1 Lachnospiraceae bacterium | reverse complement strand
GTCTTGTCTCATGCTCTGCAGTATCCTTCGCAAAGTGAACACAGTTTTCCTTATGATTAATATCATTATAAATAGCTGTCGCCATATTCTTACAACTATCATATCCACATGCAGAACAATCAATACATCTCTTTGCCTCTGTATCTTTGCGCATTTCCTTATAAATCTCCATAAGTTCTGTTGCACTTGGCTCATTTAACTTATGCTTAGCCGATCTATCTGTATACTTACGAATAAAATCATCAAGTCGTAAATTCTTAAACTGAGCATTAAGAGCTGCAAATCTCTTCTTAGGTGTAAGATCCTTACCCCAAGTACCCTTCTTATCCTTGCTCTTTTCCCTAATAGCCCAAAGATTCATAAGTGTATCGTCACCCTCAGCCTTAGCTTCTTCCACACCAGTTCCATATAAGCAACCACGTGCACAGTTAAGAGCATCTACCATAAAAGGCAACTCCTTCTTCTCATCTATACGTTTCTGATAATCCTGAAGGTACTCATACATATGTTTCTCACCTTCAGCCTGTCTGATGAATACTTCATCACCTAAGAACCAATATACATTTTCCTTTAATCCACCTGGCATCGGATATACTGAACCTAATCCATACTCTATCTCATCCTTGGCAAGAGAATTTCCTGTCATACGATGACTCTTAATATATTTTATAAGATGGTCAAATGTAACATTATATGAAATATATCCGCCACAATTTGGATCATCAATCTCATTCTTCTTAGCTATACATGGACTAATAAATGCAAGCTTATCATTGATGCCCATATACTTCTTGGCATAAATAGCACTACACATCATTGGGCTATGTACTGGTACAAGCTTAGAGATAAGCTTCGGCATATACTTCTCAATATATCCTACTACCGCTGGACATGGCTGAGATATTCCGCCATAGAATTCATGAGAAGTGATATAATTAAGATATGCCCAAGTTGTAATATCCGCTCCAAAGGATACGCTGATAATTCTATTAGCTCCTGCTGCTTTAAGAATTCCAAGATACTTCTCATACTCATTTGGATAATTTGCTTGAAAAGCTGGTGCTAAAAGTAATGTAATCTTTGTTCCCTTCTTTAAATCTTCAAAAAATCTCTCTGTATCATCATTGAAAGATCTAGCCTCATGCTTACAAGCATCAAAACAAGCTCCACATCCTATACATGCATCGCCATCAACCCTCACAGTTGCCTTTCCATTCTCGTCTACAACAGCACGATTTGCACCTAATACTGGACATACCGAAATACACTTATTACATGCTACACACTTGTCATTAGTATACACTAATCCCTTTTCAACTACCGACATTTTGTCACACTCCTTATCTTTTATATAATATATAAATGTCTACTCTATTTAGTTTTTTCCACGAATAACATTTCAAGTATTATACCATTTTTTCTCTCCTCTGTCAATTGTGGAAATCATTATATTTCCAATATCTATTTAGCTTCCTTTCCCTTGTAAACCTTAATATATTTTGATATACTTATATATTATTTAATGTATTTACGGAGGCACAATATGAAAAAGAAATTACTTTCTTTATTACTTACAGTTTGTACTGCATTATCCATTTTTTCTGGGTGTTCAGACAAGTCAGATAAAGACAACAAAAACTCTGGTACAACAACCATCAACATCGGTTGTATGAAGGGACCTACTGGCATCGGAATGATTAAGTTACTTTCTGATTCTGATGATAACAAAACAACTAACAAATACAATTACACTATCGCTGGCACAGCTGACGAAATTGCAACAATGCTTTTAAAAGGAGACTTAGATATAGCAGCTGTACCTTGTAACCTTGCAAGTGTACTCTACAATAAGAGCGAAGGCGAAATCTTAACTTTAGCTATTAACACATTAGGCGTTCTCTACATTGTAGAAGCAGGCGAAAATGTTAACACTGTAGAAGACTTAAAGGGCAAAACTATTTACTCAACAGGCCAAGGTACAACACCAGAATATACTTTACGTTTCCTTTTATCTTCTGCAGGCTTAGATCCTGATAAGGATGTAGATATTCAATTTAAGTCCGAAGCTCCAGAAGCCTTAGCAGCATTACAGCAGGATGAAAGTGCTGTAGCAATGCTCCCACAGCCATACACTACTGTAGCATTAAATGGCAACGAAAATATGCGTATTGCGCTGGACGTTACAGCAGAGTGGGAAAAGTATTGTGACGATACTGTGGTAACTGGTGTTTTAGTAGGAAGAAAAGAATTTATCAACAAAAACAAGGATGCTTTAGCTTCATTTTTGAAAGAGTACGAAGCTTCTACAGCCTATGCTAATTCAAATATTGATGATACAGCAACTCTTTTAGAAAAATATGATATAACTAAGGCTCCGATTGCAAAAAAAGCAATCCCTTACTGTAACGTTACTTTTATTACAGGTGAAGAAATGAAGACCAAAGCAATGTCTTACTTAACTGTACTCTTTAACGAAAACCCTGCCTCAATCGGCGGTAAATTACAGGAGGAAATGTTCTATCTTGAAGATTAATAATAACAAGTATAAGAACTTAATACACGTAGGTCTATATGGGCTTTCCATTGCTTTATGGATTGTAATATGGCACTTCCTTGCACTTCATATAGGCAAGGAAGTGTTTTTACCTGCGCCTAAAAAGGTATTTACAGTATTGATTTATGATCTACTCCCATCAGAGACCTTTAGATTATCCATACTTTCGTCCCTTTCTAATATAGGCTATGGATTTCTTATAGGTTTAGTATCCGGTCTTGCATTGGCCATGTTAGCTTCCCTAAGCTTTGTTATAGAAGCTTTTCTTTGGTTTCCAATAAACGTGATAAAGACCGTACCTGTTGCATCTTTTGTTATTCTATCCCTTCTTTGGATAGACTCTAAGGATTTGGCTGTCTTTATACCCGCCATAATCGTTTTACCAACCATTTATGTAAGCGTTCTAACAGGCATTAAGGAGACAAACAACAAGCTTTTAGATATGGCAAAAGTATTTAAAATATCATATGCAAAACGTATATTTTCAATATATATACCTAACTGCCTTCCATATTTTCTATCTGCCAGTTCATTAGCCGTTGGTATGGCTTGGAAATCAGGTGTAGCTGCAGAAGTTATCGGTCTTGCCAAGAACACTATCGGAAACGAATTATATAAATCAAAACTTTACTTTATGACACCAGAACTTTTTGCTTGGACTATCGTCATTGTTATATTAAGTATTATTTGCGAGTTATTTATAAAAGCTATAATTAAAACATTTAATCCAAAAGGAGCCTAACTATGAGTAACATTACAATAGAAAACATTAGCTTTTCATACGACAACAAAAACGTATTTTCAGATTATAGTCACTCTTTCCCTATAGGGGAAGTCTCTGTAATTATGGCTCCCTCCGGCTTTGGCAAAACAACTTTACTCTATATGATAGCTGGACTTATCTCGCCATCAACAGGATCTATAAAAATACCTATGAATAACCCTCGCTTTTCTTTTGCTTTCCAAGACTTACGTCTTATAGAATCAGCTACCGTAACAAAAAATATAACCTTAGTTAACTCTAAAGTGCATAAGCAGTCAGATGAGCTATACGAATGCTTAGAAGCTTTAAATATAAAAGCTCTTGCAAACAAAAGAGTTTCTGCTTTAAGCGGTGGCGAAAAAAGCCGTGTAGCCATCGCCCGTGCATTAATGGCTGATTATGATATTTTGCTATTAGACGAGCCCTTCAATGGACTTGACGACGAAACAAAATTACACACTATGAAATATATAAAAGAAAAGACAGCCCATAAGACTGTCTTACTTGTAACTCACAACAAAGATGAGGCGTCATTTTTCGCCTAATACTTTTTAATTAATATATAATCTATCAATATTTATAACCGTAAAATATGTTTCATCAATTATCTGAACCATCTTACTTATCTTTTCTTTTACTTGCTCATCAGATTCCTTAACGCCATAAGGCACAACCACGTCAAATATAAGATTTGTGTGAGTTGGTCCCTGAACCATTCTAAAATCGTGAATTGATGCTCCCTCTATAAGAAGAACAACTCCTTCATTAACCTTTTCTCTTAAAGCGTTAACTATCTCATTATTAGTCTCTATTGGATCCATATGTATAACTGCACTACATCCAAGTTCCTCAGTAAGTTCCCTT
>JAFOCU010000276.1 GCA_017381055.1 Lachnospiraceae bacterium | reverse complement strand
TACTGTAAAGTGTGTTCAAACTGGAGGTTTTCTATATTTATGGCCAACTCTTTTTCAACCTCTTCTTTTGAAAAAGTCTTATATATTGTCTTTGAAATATATTTCTCTGCCAGCTTAATTATGCTCTTATAATCCATTATATCATCTGGAAAATAAATACCGCCCTTATCCCTATTATTAATCATCCATACCACCGCCGACAACGCCGACATAGCCACTGGTGTAATAGTCGGTGTCTGCCAATAGCTATCCTTGCTACCCTTATATAAAAATGGTATTTCCACTCTATTTCCTACCCATACAGGATCAAAGCTATCTCCAATTAGTAAAACGCCTACATATTCTGTTCCACTTTCTATATTTTCCCTGTACACAATCTCCCATGTAGCCGGGTACTGGTAGCCATGAACAATAGACTTACCATTTACATCTTCACAGTCTAGTGGTTTTGTAGGGTCTACATTAGGGTATTCATTTACCTTGGCACTATCTAAGTATTTCACTGCATACTCACATGGCTGATACACAAACATAACTGTAGGTCGGTATATTACTTTTCCCCTTTGCTCTCCCTCATCTTCTTTTGGCATTTCTACTACCTCAAGCCCCTTGGCTATGGTTATAGTTTCCTCATGGGGCACAACATAACCATCAAAGCAACCACCAGGGTAAATAGTTTTACACTTTACATTTACAGCCATATCAGTCAGTTTCAAATTACCCTTTTCCATATCCTTAAGGATAAACTCTCGACCAAATTCTAGCTTCTCGTGGGTTCCTATATTAAACGCTGTCTCGCTAAGAATCTCGTATATAAAGGTTTCTACACACCATGTATTGTATAATTTCTTATCTACATATGGTTCCTTAACCTTTTGCAAATCTATGTCATTGACATGAATCATTTTAAGACCAAGCTTCATAGCTAATTCGTTATATTTATTTTTATTAAGAAGATTTTTTAAATCATTATAAGCAAGCATACTTCGACTATTCTCCCTTATATCTTCCTTAATTACCTTCTTATTTCTCTTAAATATTCCACTAAGCTTACTTGGTTTAAACTGGTTTTCCACAATATACTCAAGTCCCGCCTTTACAAAATGTGAAACAAGGCCTGGATTATTGCCATGCTGAAGAACTATTGGATGCTTAATATTAGTAAAATCCGCTTTCATCTTGGACTTTTTCTCATTTTCTTCAAAGATACAATACCATTGATATGGCCAATCGGCCTCTCCTGTATTTACGTACATTACATCATGGTTCGCGCACCATTCTATTATATCCCTTGTGCCCACTGTATCTGCAAAGTCTATAAGCAAATCTCCACTGCCAAGAATGTCACCAAATACCTCTGCGTAATTTTCCTTATTAACTTCCCTAGTTATAAAGTTTGGGGCAATTCCACCCAAATTCACATATGCCTTAAATTCTTCTGGTTCCTTTGTCAAAACAAAGTATTTATATTCATCATAGTCCACTTCGTATTTAAGTTTTTCATAAAAGCTCTTTCCCACTGCACCAAATCCGAACTGCAGGATTCTTCCATCAAACTTTACCATCTCTACTACCTCTTTACTATAATGCTTTTTCGTAGCTTTATCTTCTTAGGCTCCTCATATATCTTCTTAAGATAAATATCTATGCCTCCCTTTTGATATTTCAAAAGTATTCTCTTTAAATCAGGAGCTATTTTTTCTCCTATGACAAGTATTTTATTTATGCCATTACCCTTTATATATTTAGCTGACGGCATATCCTGACTATAGATATCCCAGCTATTATCAAATAAATTTATGTTTCGCTTAAATCTAAGAAGTCTATTGCTATCAAGCAAAAATACAGGTTTCCCATTATCAGCCACATTAATATCCTGAAGTTTTTCACCTAGCCACACTAATGATTCACTAGCACTTTGACAATCCGATGTCGCTCTAGCTCCATCTTGCTCGATAGTACCATTGAAAAGCGGCACTATTCCAAACCCTTCCTTTGCGAGATTTAAGCCCACCATTGCACTTTCTGCTCCAGGCATATCTACTATAATTCCTGTTTTCTCAAGAAATGGCGCAATCTCGTCCTTAGCAAATAAATGCTGTTCATTATATACATTGGCAAAGGATTTTTTTCCCACTCCAATATTAATAAAAGGAACAGGGCGGACCCAATTAGACCAACCATTCTCACTAGACACAAATTTCTTATATACATCCCAAGATAACTTTGGATTGTTTTGTCTAGATAAATACTCTGGGTTGTTTAAATCCTTTGTATCTAGCTTTATATTATTTAAATATGTTTTCTTACCATCACCATCTTGATTCATCTCTATAAGCACTGGAATATCTGCCGCGTTTGAGTCAATTCTAAGTAAATGACTAACTCTTGCATAAAAACCCGCATGCTCTCCTTCTACTGCATATGAGCCTATACACACATGTAGCTTCTCGCCATTTATCCCTTCCAAAGGCTGACTTGCAAATCTTCTCTGAGCGATATATCTTTTTGGATGCTTACGCACTTCCTTTAATATCTTCCTATACTCATCTTCCTTACAAGCTTCCTTTATAGATATTTTCTCACCCACACGACCATAGGCTGGCTTATATATAAATTCTTCTTTTGAATATTTGCCTGAAAGTACATCTTTTGCCTCCACAGTCTCTGGCAACAATTTTCTCCAAGTAGACATAGCCACATCATTTTCTTCTAACATATTCCATACAAACGGAAATCTTTTAGTCTGAGCATACAAAGATACCGGATGATTGCAGGCTACAGTCTCTGTATTAAAATACCCCTGCCATCTTTTAGGCTTTATATCCATAAGCCACTCAACTGGTGTATATCTAAATATTCCGTCTAAC
>JAFOCU010000275.1 GCA_017381055.1 Lachnospiraceae bacterium | reverse complement strand
TCTTCTCAGTCGACCTGACATTATGCTTCTTGACGAGCCTACTAACCACTTGGATTTACCGACTATCGAGTGGCTTGAGAATTATCTTAAGAACTATGATAAAGCAGTAGTAATCGTATCCCATGATAGATTGTTCTTGGATAGAATTACAGATGTAACTTATGAGATTGAGTATCACGGAATTAAGAGATATCCAGGCAATTATAGTACTTTTATGAAGCTTAAGGAGGAAAATCTCGTTAAGCAGGAAAAGGACTATGAGGAGCAGCAAAAGGAAATCGCTCGTCTCACTGAGTGGATTGAGAAGTGGAAGAATACTCCGACTAAGGTAGCTGCAGCTCGTTCAAAGCAAATGGCTATCGAGCATATGGTTAAGATAGAGAAACCTAGACGTTTTGATACTAGAGTGTTTAGAGCTATGTTCAGTCCTAGAATTGAGAGCTATACAAATGTAATAAATGCGAAGAAGTTAGCTATTGGTTATGATTCTGTATTAAGTGAATCAACCTTCCTTTTACAGAAGGGTAATAAGATGGCTATAATTGGCGAAAATGGAAAGGGCAAGTCTACATTGTTAAAGACATTAGTAGGTACATTGCCGGCGCTTGGTGGTGAATTTACCATAGGTAATAATGTTGAATGGGGTTACTTCGACCAGCAGAAAGCAGTGCAGGATGACGCTGATCCAGAACAGACTATTTTAGATAATTTCTGGGAAGAATATCCAAAGCTTGTAAGAGAAGAAGTTAGAAGTGCTTTAGGTGGTTTCTTATTCTCTGGTGAGGACGTAATGAAGAAAATGGGACAGCTCTCTGGTGGAGAGAAGGTTCGTCTATCTCTTTGTAAGATTTTCCAGACAAAACCTAATCTATTAATCCTTGATGAGCCGACTAACCATATGGATATAGTGGGCAAGCAGGCCTTGGAGCAGATGCTTGCAGATTTCCCTGGTACCGTATTGTTTGTATCTCATGATAGATATTTTATCAAGCAGGTGGCTACACATATTCTTGATTTTACGAAGGATGAAGTGAAGCAGTATAACTGTACATATGATGAATATTTGATAGAGAAGGAAAAGATTGCTGCAGGTCTTATAGGGAATAATGGTGTTAATGGAAATAATAAATCTAACAGCTCTAGTAATGTAGGAAATACAGCGACAGCAACTAATAATTCAGGAGTTTCTAATGGCCCTACATTGTCAGATGTGTTTGATAAAAAGACATATTATAATCCAGGAAAGATTAAGTCTCGTCTTATTAAACAGATGGAGAAGTATGAAAAGCAGATTGAGGAGAGCGAGGAAAAGATTGCTAACCTTAAGATGGAGCTTATGAATCCAGAGTATGCGACTAATTATCCAAAGCTTATGGAACTTCAGAATGAATTGGATGCAGAGGAGCACAATCAGGAAACATTATTAGAGCGTATGCTTGAAACAGAGATGGAATTAAATGAGCTTGCAGAACAAGGATTTTAGGCCAGTTGTTAGTTGGTTGCAATGAACGATTCTGAGTTTATTGCAATATAGGATAAATAGGAGGGAATATGTTTACATTTAAGACAAAGGTAAGATACAGTGAACTTAGTTCAGATGGAATTGTTCGTCCAGAGGCCATTGTAAATTTATTACAGGATTGTACAACATTTCATTCGGAATCTTTGGGTGCCAGTGTGGCTTTTTATA
>JAFOCU010000274.1 GCA_017381055.1 Lachnospiraceae bacterium | reverse complement strand
TTCTTCTTTATCTCCTGTAGCATCTAGAAAATCCACTGGTGTCATATCAAGATTCAATAGTTCCTCATAATTTTGCGGCATATACTCTACACGCAAATCCTTTCTTTCAAGAAGATCTTTTGCTATTTTCTTAATCAAGGTGGTCTTTCCTACACCATTTTTTCCGATAATACATATTTTTTCACTACCTCGTACTCTTAAGAATATATTTCTAGCCAATGTTTTGACCATATCTTCTTCCGTTTCTCTTGAAACCTGTAATTTGTCTAGCTCATATTCTAATACAACTTTCCCTGCTGGAATACTATCCTCTTTATTACCTAATTTAAAGAAAATCGCTTCTTCCTGTTCTGGCATCTCAGTCATATTATTATCTTCTTTTGCGAACCTTTTCTCCATAGATTTTACGGTATGCATCTTACTTTTAAGACATTTTGCCTTGAATGGATCTTGCCTTGAGCAGCTGTTAAGAGAATGCTCTACACTTTGCATTATCTTTCTGTACTTTTCATCTCTAATCTTCTTCTCTCTTCTGTCATTATTAGCCTGTTGCTCTTGACGTTCAAATAGCTGCAATCTAGTTTCCACGTATTTTCTATATGACAATCGAGCCACATTATACTTAGCCTTTGTCTTCCTCTGTAATTGTTCTATATGGATAATCATATTTGTAGTTCTTTCTATTAAGGTTTCATCATGAGAAATAAAAAGAACTATTCCCTTCCAATCATTTATTATCTTTTCAAGCAATTCTAACGCACTAATATCAATATCATTAGATGGTTCATCCATAAATAATGCCGTTGGATTTTGCATCAATATCTTCATCAATTGTGCTTTTATCTTCTCACCACCAGATAGACTAGACATTATTTGTTCTCTATAAAAAAATTCAGCTTCCACATCAAAATCCTTAGCCATACTAGACAAATCTCTTGGTGAATAATTCCAAAAAAGCTCCTGCTCTGAAAAATACTCATATACTGTCTTACATTTATGTTCATCTGGTAGCTCTTGCGGCAAATATCCTATTTTCTCCTGTCCTAAAGTTCGATGACCTTCCGCCTCAATGTATCCTTCGACCAAATTCGGATCAACCATCCATCTCATCAAAGAAGATTTTCCATTTCCTTCTTCTCCAATAATAACCGCTTTATCTCCATCATTTAATACAAGAGAAAAATCCTCTAATATAACTCTTAAATCTTTCTTATGAGTTAGTGTAAGTCCATTTATCTGTATCATACAAATCACCTCCTTAAACTTAAACGAGCCTATCTTGCATACGCAAAATAGACTCGCAAAAAAATCTATATTTATCTTAAAAATAAATATAGGAAATGAATAATGCGATAGTCTAATTTAAACGTACACAAATAAACCCATTATTATAGGCCTTAATTAATTATGTGTTCTGTTTAAATTTAACTATCTATTTATCATTTCCTCACCTTATACACTTACGTGCTCTTTCTTTTTTATTAACTATGTAAAACTTATCATATGATATTATACTTGTCAACAAATTCTTATATCCCCTTGATATTACCCTCAATTTGAATAATTGTAGCTATAGTTGTTTGAATTTGTTCCTGAGATATACCCTCAAACATTTTATTCATAATACTAATGCTCACTTCATCATTCTTATTACAAAAGTTCTCGCAATACTCAGTCAGTTCAATTCGTTGTTTTCTTTTATCCTTTTCGTCAGCTACTATCCTCACAAATCCTTTTTTTTCTAACTTAATAAGGATTTGCTTTACATTCTGATGAGAGCTCCCCATAATCTCAGCCAATTCCTTTAATGTAGGTTTCTCTTTACACATACCAATACAAATAACCGCAAAAAACTGTTTCCAGCTAATCTCTTTCATACTCTTATCAGCCATTGCTTGGAAACGATTTTCAAATGCACTTATTAAGCCTATTAAAAAATATGGTGACTCTATACCTGTAAAATCCACATTGTCACTAGTTATTACATCATTTAAATTCATGTACTCCTCCATATATAGCTACTGCCTAACTATACTTCTAATATACGGTCAATTAGAGGTTTAATTGCTTCCCTATTTGTATTGTCAGCACCCTTAAATGTTTCTAGCATATGTAAATCTTCTGCTGTTTTTTCTTCTTTCTTTTCAATAGACTTCTTGATCATATTCATCATCATTTTCTTAAAAAAGCCTACCTTCTTTGGATTATATCCACCCTCAAAATAGAAGAAATTATCTTTATTAATTTTATTTTGTTCTGCTAATTTAGCAACTACTTCATCATTAGGAACTGTCATTCCAACACCAAATACTATAACCTTTTTCAAATTCATTTCATTTATTTTATTGTAGCCACATACCATATTTGCCATAAGCCAGCCACCATAAATAATCTCATCATATTTTACAAGATCACATTTCTTAATCTTATTTAATTCAATTGCTTCACAGCCCAACTCTTCAGCAATCCAATTTGCATATTTTGCTGTAAAACCTGTGCTACTCTTATATACTACTATTCTTTTCATAGATTTCTCCTCCTATTCACAATCC
>JAFOCU010000273.1 GCA_017381055.1 Lachnospiraceae bacterium | reverse complement strand
GCATGACTAGAAGCAAAAATAATATAATTTACATTATCCTTTTCCTCTAGCTGCTTCAACGCCTCAATACCACTTATACCGTCCATTTCAACGTCCAAAAACAAAATGTCTATATGCTCCTTGGAATTAAGAAGCTCCTCTCCAGATGAAAATGTTATATACTTAAAATCCACACCTAAAGCGTTTTTTGCTTGCTCGCAGCATTCTAAAGTTCTATCTATACAAAGTTTTTCATCATCACATATTCCAATAATCATCACTCTTCACCCCAGTAATCAATTTGTTCCTCACTAACGAATCCATGATGAGAATACATAGCATGAGCAACAGTATTTGCGCCACTTACATGAAGAAGTATCTTTGACACATCTTCCTTAAGTAACTCTCTAAGAATTAGCAGTAGCATCTCACTGCCATATCCATTGCCTCTATATTCCTCATATACCTGAAATTCATAAATAACAGCATGGCTTCTAGTATACTCTACATTACATGTCCCGATTACATCTTCTCCTATACAAGCTTCAAATACTTCCGTGTTTTCCTCTGTTGTAGAATAAAGCTCTAATCTCTCCTTAATATCTTCAACAGGGCTCATATTATAACTCATAAGATGCTCAGTTCTTAAAATCTTCATACCCATCTTTTCCAAAACTGCCTTACCTGCTATAGACTCCGGCTCACATACATATGACTTACGCTTATATGAATAAGCCTTTAAATTCTTTAACGCTTCCTTATACAAACGCTTAAAATAACCTTTATTTCTGTATTCTGGCATAGTATAGCCATAGATTTCACATTCTTTTTCATCAGCTAGAAATACAGATACCAGACTAATAAGCTTAGCATTATCATACATCATATAAAAAGCCGGAAATGTTCTATCTTCATTCAATTCAGGTTCAAGAAAAGACACTCCTCTTGTTCCATCAAACTCTCCACAAAGAGCAATCAGCTCTCTAGCATCATAAAATTGCTTTAATGTTAATGTATTTATAGCAAATATGTTCATACTACACCTCTTTTGTTACTTCCTTTAACCACGCCTTTTCCTCATCATCAAGATAAGGGGAGATTTTTTCATATACTTCCTTATGGTAATCATTAATTCTTACTTTATCAACCTCTGTTAACATAGACATATCCATTGCCTCTATATCATATGGTACCATAGTAAGATTCTCAAATCTCATAAACTGACCATACTCTGTTTTTTCATCTTTAACACAGACAATCATATTCTCTGTTCGAATTCCATAACTACCCTCAAGATAAAATCCAGGCTCATTAGAGGTTATCATACCCTCTTCAAAAATAGCGCTGTCCACTCTATCAGACGCACATTTCCAACGAAGGCTGTTAGGTCCCTCATGAACATTTAGATAATATCCAACTCCATGACCTGTTCCGTGGTTATAATCAAGACCTAACTCCCATAAAGGACCTCTAGCAAGGTAATCAAGATTAATCCCTCTCACTCCATATAAAAATTTCGCTGCAGCAAGATTAAGATGACCTTTAAGCACCGCTGTATAATGTTTCTTTTGTTCATCACTACAAGGGCCTAACGCAATAGTTCTGGTAATATCAGTTGTACCCTCTAGGTATTGTCCACCTGTATCAAATAACACAAAGCTCTCTGGCTTAAGCTCTGTATCAGACTCCTTTGTAGGCGAATAATGACACATAGCCCCGTTTGCGCCATAAGCAACTATTGGCTCAAAGCTCGGTCCCATATAATGTTCACCCTGCTGCCTTAATCCTTCAAGATACTCAGCCGCACCAAGCTCCGTAACCTTTATTTTACCAATATTTTTCTTAAGCCAATACATAAACTTAGTAACTGCTACACCATCCTTAATATGCGCAATTTTCTCATTAGAAACCTCTGTAGCATTCTTTATAGCCTTAGGTAAAAGTGTTAGATTCTCACCCTGTATAAGCTTAATATTCTCCGGAATATTCTTAACAATAGCAAAATTTGCTTTATACGCATCCATATATACCTTTAAATGAGAAGGTATATTTTTCATATCCTCATATATATCATTATATGGCTTGATAATAATATTATCTTTAGAAAGCTCTTCCTTAACACCTGTAAAAGCTTCTTCCTGACCATATATAACTGCATCATCCATAGATATAACCGCATAGGATAGCACTACTGGATTACACATAATATCATTGCCTCTTATATTAAAAAGCCAAGCTATATCATCAAGAGTTGTAAGCACAAATAAATCTGCTTCTCTAATCTTCATAAGATTACGAATCCTTGCAAGCTTAGAACTTCTTTCCTCTCCACAATACTTAATATCCAGGCTTTTGACTTCATTAGATACAAGAGCAGGTCTATCCTCCCATATCTCATCTATAAGATCCCACTGATAGACAATTCTAGCATCATTTTTGTGAAGCATCTGTTCTAAAGAACAAGCATATCCATAATCAACACAGCGTCCATCAAATCCCAATACCTGTCCTGCCCCCAATGTAGCTTCAAGGTATTCTTTAACTGTTGGCACACCTGGTTCACCCATCTTCATAAGGATAACCTCAGTGCCCTTAAGCTCAGCTGCTGCCTGAATAAAATATCTTCCATCAGTCCAAAGTCTAGCTTCATCCATAGTAATTACAGCCACACCAGCCGACCCAGTAAAGCCTGTAATATATTTTCTGCATTTAAAATAATCGCCTACATACTCTGAACCATGAAAATCATTAGTAGGTACATAATAAACATCTATACCATTATTCTTCATAGCTTGGCGAAGCTTATTTATTCTCTCGCTGATCATATTGCTTATCCTTTCTCTAACCTCTATACTTTATTATAATCAATAAAGCTTTATAAAAATTCCAAAGACTTAAATTCTTTGTCTATATATCTTGCTCTCCATCTATTCATTACCATAGATAATTCCTTTAACACTACCTCCGAGACAGTAAAACTATAAAGTTTTTCTATAGACGCAGATATAATAAACTGCATTGTATAAAAGGTTGATGTGTTAAGCTCTAAATTATCCTTGTATAAATGAGCACATTCCTTACATACTGCCTTGCTTTTATCCACCACAAAACCAGACAGCGCTTCCTTGTCTCCACATTCTACACAAGAAAACACATCAGGATATTCTCCATTTATATAAAACATCTTAAGTTCATAAATATATCTAACCAGTTTATCTGGTATATTTTTATTACTTAGAGCCTTTAGTGACTGATATAACAGATTAATCATTTCCTTAGAGTTGACATTCTCGTAAGAATAATAATCTGCTACCTCTAAGAAATAAAAACCGTAATACAAAGCATTCACATCAGTTGCTATCTCATCAAAATAATTCTTAATATCAATATCAACTAAATTATACGCTTCTCTCCCTTGATATAACGTGAATTCTCCAAAGGAAAATGGACGACTGCCTGCAGCAAATCTACTAGAAGGTCTTCTTGCCCCTTTTACAAAGGCTGTTATCTTACCCCTCTGTCCTGTAAGAATAACAAGACGCTTGTCATACTCACCTACTGGTGAGGCCGATAATACAATTCCTGTTAACTTAACCTGATTTACCACAGTGTCCTCCTTGCTCCATTAATTGTTTTTCTTAAATCTAGTTCTTTGGATCATATCCAAAATTCTTAAGCTGCATATCGCTATCTCTCCACTCTTTTCTTACCTTTACCCAAAGCTTGAGATTAGCCTGCATGTCCATCATTCTCTCTATCTCGTAGCGTGCTGCACTACCAATTTTCTTAAGCATAGCACCCTGCTTTCCGATAATAATTCCCTTATGTGAATCTCTTTCACATACGATAGTTGCATCTATATCTACAATCTGTCCATTTTTTCTTTCCTTCATCTGGTCAATATAAACAGCTATACCATGAGGAATCTCATCGCTTAAGCACTTTAATGCCTTCTCTCTTATAAGCTCTGCAACAATCTGACGCATAGGCTGATCTGTTACAGTATCCTCATCATAGAACATAGGTCCCTCAGATAAATACTTAAATATAGTACTAATTAAGTCATCTGTATTTGTTCCCTTTAAAGCAGATACAGGTACTATCTCTGCAAAATCATATATCTTTCTG
>JAFOCU010000272.1 GCA_017381055.1 Lachnospiraceae bacterium | reverse complement strand
TACCTTGAGAGGTATCGTCAGAGATGGTCTTGATAAGGATGCTCTTAGAGCAGCTCTTAATATATATGAATTTAAGTATAGAGAGGCTGATTATGGTGGACATTCAAAAGGTCTATTTTATGGACTTGATATTTTAGAGTCATGGATGTTTGATGAGTTACATCCGTTTACACTTATTGATGCGGATAATGTATTTATTTATCTTAATAGTGTGGTGGAAACAGGATATTTTGAGACGCTTATTGAGCAGTTTATATTAGAGAATAATCATAAGGTTATATTAACACTTGCTCCAGAAGCAGGTCTTACAAAAAAGAATGAGGAAGAGCTTAAGAATAAGCTTTCAGAGTATAAGGCTTCTTTAAGTAATGAGCAGTTACAGAATATTATTGATGAGACAAAGGCTTTACTTAAGTATCAAAGTGAGCCAAGCAGCGTAGAGGATATGGAGAAGATTCCTATGCTTAAGCTTGAGGACATTGATAAAGAATCTCCTAGAATAGAGTATCAGGTAAAGGATTTATCTGACGTAAAGGTTATTCATAGCGAGCTATTTACAAATAATATCGCATATGCAACAGTATCCTTTAATACTGCCAATATTAGAGAGGAGCTTTTACCTTATGTTGGATTATTGTCAAAGATATTGGGATATATTGACACAGATAATTACTCCTATGTAGCTCTTAACAATATGATTAATATGCATACAGGTGGATTAGATATAGCTACACTTATTTATAGAGATGCAAAGGTTAATGAAAAGTATGAGTTAAGATTTGAGGCTAGTATTAAGGTGTTATATGATAAGCTTCCAAAGGCTTTTGAGATTATGGAGGAGGTGCTTCTTCATTCTAAGTTAGATGATGTAAAGCGTCTTAAGGAAATAGTGGAGGAGTTAAAGGCTAGCTTGTCATCTAAGGTAGGAAATAGTGGACATTCATTAGCTATTGGAAGAGCTACCTCGTATTTTTCTGAGGCTTCATATGTGGGAGATATTATCTCTGGTGTATCTTATCTCTGGTTTATAGAGGAGTTAGCGAAAGAATTTGATAGTAAGGTATCAGAAGTTATAGATAAGCTTAAGGAGACTGCAAAGCTTATATTTAACAAGAATAATCTAGTTATAGGATATACTGCCAATGAGGATGGTTATGAAAGATTAGCAAAGCCTCTTGCAGATTTTGTCGAAAAGCTTGATGCTACAGAAGTTTTTCCTTGTAAGAGAAATCTTAAGATAACTAAGAAGAATGAGGGCTTAAAAACATCTGCTCAGATTCAGTATGTAGCTAGAACTGGTAACTTTAAGAAGGAAGGCTACGAATATACAGGTATATTTAGAACTCTTGAAAATATTATGGATTACGGATATTTATGGGAAAATATTCGAGTAAAGGGTGGTGCTTATGGTTGCATGAGTGGTTATTCCTTTGGTGGAAATGTTTATTTCTGTTCATACAGAGACCCTAATCTAGATAAAACTAATGATATTTATGAGGGTATACCTGAGTATCTTAGAAACTTTAATGAGTCAGATAGAGATATATTAAAATATATTATAGGAACTATAAGCACTC
>JAFOCU010000271.1 GCA_017381055.1 Lachnospiraceae bacterium | reverse complement strand
TGGCAGCCAAGCAAATATGCCTTTCCAACGGCTGAGCAGCATTGTTTGCCAATAGCGTCCCATGCGTCCGTTACCATCCATGAAAGGATGAATAAACTCGAACTCATAGTGGAAGACGCAACTGCTAACAAGCGGATGGGTGTCTGTCGTGCTAATCCATTCGAATAGGTCTGCCATTAGGAACGGTACATTATCTGCTGGTGGTGCCATGTGGATGCATTGCTCACCTGCAAAAACTCCTACGCCACCTTTTCTGTATCGCCCTGCATTATCTACTAAGTCTGTCATCATCAGTCCATGCGCACGCAGCAAATCTTTTTCTTGGAACGCATCCAAAGACTGCATTAGTTGATATGCTTGTACCGCATTTTTTACCTCTTGTATTTCGTTTGGTGCTCCTAGTACATGCTTCCCGTTGATAACATCCGTCACCTGTTGTAGCGAAAGGCTATTATGCTCTATCGCTAACGATGAATGGATGGTTTTGATCTGATTTTCCTTTCGCAGCATTGGAGATGGCATGCGTGCTCCGAGCATGACATTTAGGGCTCCAATCTGTTCTGAAATCTCAGAAACCAGCCGTAATATTTCATCTGTTATTGTAAACGGTGGCGTGTACATGTTGGGGTGGTTATTTTTGTACTAGTATATGCAATTCATGCCAAATGATTAATCAAAATTTCGGTCTTTTCACAGGGTGAACTAGTATCTTGTTCAATCGCTTTAATGTTATGTATATATGGTCTTCAGGCCTCTCAAATTCGAGATAATGTTTATATTCATCTTTCATTAAGTATTCTATGATGTGTTGAATATCAGCAATATTTTCGTCTGTAAGGAGTTGCTTGCATATTATTTCTTCAACATCAAACCCACATTCTTCAATCCATGGACGGTTATGCAAAAGATTCCTTTTGGCTTCTGCTGCTGTTTTCCCTGTTTCTCTTCCTAAAACTTGACAGTTTTCTACAATATGTCCTTCTAATGGTGGTTCAGTATAACCTTCGCAAGTATAAAAAATATATTCATTCATATTTTTACCATGCTATATTGTTTATTTGTTTTATCCCTTCGTACATTGCAACAACTCTATCATAGTCTAAGAATGTAACTCTCTTTTCTATCGGCTGAAACATTGATACATGTAATTTATCTTCGAACTCTTTTTTACGATGTTTATCTGCCACTATGTAAAATCCTGCAGAAAAGTCTTGTAATTCATAAAATTTAGAGAGAGAATTTTTTATATCAGTCGTATGTTCTACTTCATAAAAATCTGATGGCATATTACGTTCATTAAACCAAATTACATCTATAGTCTTTGCCCTTTTTAAAAGATTGTCATAGGTAAATGGTAAAAGTTCTGTCGTATTGGTAAGCTCACATAATGATTGTCCCATAAATTTCCGATTTTTGTCCTGTGCTGGAATATAAGTCGTTTTTTTGCGCATATTACCAATTTCAACTAACAATCCTTGATAATAACCATGCGAAAATTGTTCTTCACTTTTAGTATCCCCCATTTGAAGTTCAAACAATTTCAAGACTTCTTCTCTCATTTCTTCAAGCGCCCATAATCCTGGCTGTATCTTAAAGATTTGATTGCTCTCTTGCACAATCCTTCTAACAGATGCTTCTGGTGTTTTTGTTTTCCAAGTGGAGAAGTCAACAACCTCATTCAACCTACGAAGAGTTGCGAATCCGCCTTCCTTGCGCATCGCTTCAATTACTTGATAAGATTGACTATTATTTTTCATATCAGTTAGTTGAGATTTGTATTAATTGAGGGTATAAAATTGTTTTTCTTACATTACCATCACTGCTTTTAAGATAAGCACTATAAAGAGAATCTTTGCTTTCAATTAAAAGCAAACTGGCATCTTCTTTTTGTGGATATTCTGTTATCTTAACTGTTGATGTTTGTTTTAATGGGTCTACGCATACATTTTGCCTAACCACATTCTGTAATTCAGTATTTAAATGAACTCGAATTAATATTCGCAACTCTTTTATTATATGTTTATTCCCGTTGATGTCCAAAATATACATTTTTTCAGGCGGAGTAATAGTTAGCGGAAGATCGCCTGATGGATTTTTTGCCTTAGAGAGAGCTTTTTGAATACCCACAACCATATTTGGAATGCAAACCTGTAAAATTTCAGCCATGTATGTTATGGGGTCTATTTCAGAATTGGTAGAGCAATAATAAAAATTACCCTCATTATCATAGTGCTCAGGATTGTTCTCGTCCTCTACAACTATGCTATATGGCATCTGAATTTCAATCTTACTGCGGGTATAAAAAATTTCATATGGAGAGAAAATGTTCTCAAGAGGGATATTATTCAACTGAAACAATCCGATTTTATGATTATTAGCTTCTTGTATAGCTGCTTTTGTAAATCCTGAAGTAGAAACTATAACGCCTTTGTTAATTTGCTTAATGTTGCTACATTTTGTAATAAATCCATCAATGACGGAAACATCAACTTTTCTTTTATAATCTTTACATTCAAAAGCAATTCCAAAATCCATCCCCTGTATCCTGGTTTTTACATATACATCAATCTCTCTGTTATTTCCTGAAATGTTTGGGAATATAACATTAGTTTGTATATCAGTATCTGGGCAATTCTTCAAATGATCTTGAATTGCCGATACTAATTGTTCTAATGCTTTTCCTTTTTTCATTCTTTGGGTTATTAACTGATTGATTTTTCCACAATTCCCATTTTGGGAAGAGTCGCTTTTTTACTTTTGTTCGTTTATTTGTTTTGTAGATGAAACATATAATAAATCCTTCAATCGTAGAAAAGATGGTTCTTCGGAAAGTTCAATATACGATTTAGCAATAGCATAAGAATATTCCTTAATATCATTAGAGATTACTTGAAATCCTCTCTGCTTGAAATACATGCCAACCGAATTAGTACCAACAAATAGGTCCACAAAAATGGGATCTTGTGGAATGTTGATAGTATTTACTACCTGCGTTATAAAAGGTAATAATTTCGTTTTATTTCCGTAATACCTCATGCAAGAAACACTATGTTCATTTACAAATTCGAACGTGGAATAACTACTTTAAACTGTTCATTCTCAATATCATTTGTTAGTACTATATCTGGTTGTTCTTTCAAGGCTCTACGGATACCAGAACCAATCCCTCTATATTTCATTATCTTAGATGAATATGATACGATCAACGGATTTCGAACAACAGCATTTCCCATTTTGATGTTATCTATAGTCAAACTATTAGGTAAACGTCCTGGACTAATTAACTCAACCCTATCATCAAAAATAAATAACAGAACAGGTGAATTGCGTGAGTAATCTCTATGCGTTAGAGCATTTTGTAATAATTCTTCTAATGCGACCTGTGATATTTCAAGAATACCTGTTGAGTTAAAATTTTGTCCTTGCTGTGTATGTCTAAGATTTCTTAGCAAAAAACTCATTCCCTTTTCAAACATCTCTGGTATAGTCCCCACAATATCTTCACTATCTCGATATTCAGTCCCACTAATATCGTTTCCATAAAAAGAAACAGCTTTTATACAAAAGGCTGGACGATATTTTTGAGGATTCTTTGAGAAAAACATTAATCCACCTAATGTTAGGTTTTTATCACGTAATAAATTTATATTTTTATAATCTTGCTCATTAGTAGATTCTATGTCTTCATCTATTGTGTGTAAATAATTGACAACTCTTTCATTATTAATATCTGCAATAGAAGTATTTGGAACTCTCATTTCATCAAGATATATCATACCACTCTGCTGAAATAGACGAATTTGCTCGTTATTATCAGTTAGTTTTCGTTTATCACTTCCTTGCTTAATCCATATTCGACCTTGATTATCTTTGTATGGCTTAGCTATGCCTTCTTCAATAAAAACGACCAGAATATTACATAATTTATTTTCACTTTCTGTAATCGTGATAATATCCGTTGTGACAAATATTTGTGGTTTAATAGCATCTGTCGCAATATTACCGATTTTTTGATTATAATCACGAATCTGTTCATCGGTCAAACCTTTTATTTCACCTGTTTTATCAACTATACCAAATAATATCATACCCCCTGAGGAATTAGCCATTGCTATCATTTCAGCAGCAATGCCATCTATACTATCTAAGCACTCCTTAAATTGTACCGTGCTAGTTTCGCCACGAGATACAATATTTAATAAATCTAAAGTATTCATGTTCTATTTTTATTTCCAAATGTTATAAATATATTTTCTCTTGTTAAATGCATCTTTTCCTCCTTCCATAATATTAACTATGGATTTTTGTATTGTAGGTACATCAATAGACCCCATTTGCATATTAATCTTGGTATTATCTTCAAAAGAACAAGCTACAATGTGCTCACTATCGCCCAAAACAGGTATATTGGCATTATGAGTAGCAAAAATAAATTGCATTTGCCCCTTCAATTTGATAATTTCACGTATTACTTCTTCGTATATTGTTTGGTTATCTAAATCATCCTCTGGCTGATCAATAATAAGAACATCGTTATCCTTTTGTGCAAGCAAGAACACGATCAATGCCGAAGCCCTTTGTCCCAAAGAATGCTGCGTTAATGGTTTTCCTTTATATTTGATTGTAACCTTATCTTCCACACGGAATGTTAATAATTCTGACATATTCGAGTTATATCGCTCCATGAAAGCATCACTACAAGAAGGGAATAAATGAGCAAATTTTTCTTTATCTCGATGAATAGCTACAAAGTCTATAAAATTCTCTATTATAGACTGATATGTAACCTCTCTAATATTGGTCCCGCGAAATATATTCTTGAGTTCTTCGTACAATTTGCCTCGTTGTCCCTTATATTCAATTTCCAATACTAAATTCCCATTTGCATGATTAATTTTATCAATCTCTTGCTTCTTAATTTGATACTGTTCATGCCATAAGTTTTCAAGTTCTGATAACTTTGCTAATAATTTCAAATTCAACTCTTCTTTCCGAGCAATTTGTTTCTCAATTTCGGTCAACTTTATTTTTGAAGTGTTTATTACTCGGTTCAAAGTAATAAACGTATCGGGGTTAAGAGTGTCGGAATGAATTTCACGTTTTATTTTGGCAAACTCCTCAGCCATTTCCGAACGCTTTTCTTCAATTAAACGTTTCAGTGTCTCAAATTTCTCCAACAAACTTTTAACTTTTGAATGAATCATTTTCATCTCAGATACTGTTTTGTAGACATCACCGAGAACGATATTTGCTTGACTAAATATATCAGTACTTTTTTCTGAACCATTTAGAGAATTAGAGAATAAACCGTCAAAATCAGTTATAACATCCTCTATTGCCTTTTCGTATTGAAGTATTTTCTCTCCTTGTTTACTAATCGTTAGGCTATCTTGTTCAAATAGGGTTTGAGACTTTAATTTTTTTTCAACGCCAGCAGCTGTAAAATATGCAAGGTTTTGTTCAGCATCTTTAATTATTTTATTAGTCTCTTCTTTTAAATAATCTAGATTCTTAATTTTGTTTGTTTCATTGATAATCTCAGATATCTCCAAATATAGTTGTTGTACTTCACTATCTTTTTCACGTAAGCGTGAGCCTATCAAACGTTGAAGTAGATCTGATTCAAAATCATCCTGTTTATTGGATAGGTCCTTTTGACCAAAATATATTGGGGTATCTAAGATTGCTTCAATAGAACAATCTTTTATCTCGTTTGTTAAATTATTAAAAATATACGATTTTTGCCCATATATTTTTTCAACACGATAGACTTGTTCATCTTTCTTGTTATGAATAAGCACAATAACCTTACCACCACTACCTAATATATATGAAATAAGGTTGTTCTTATACACTTCATCAGCAGAAGAATGGGATAAATTTATCCCTAATGTATATCTAAGGATTTCAATTATTGATGATTTTCCGCTCCCTCGAATACCTATAAAATTATTTAACTCTGGGGAAAAATGAATAACTTGACCATCTAGTTTACCACCGATAAATTGAATGGATTTTATATAAGAATTAGACGAAATTATTTGTTCATCTGATACCCTATGGTTATAATCCATTAAAGCATATTTAAGTGCTTCAAAGTTAAAACTTCCGATTTTTACATATGTTTTTTTTTCTCGCCCATTTTGTATAGAAGCCTTGCCCACTTCTTCGATATTCTTACAATCAGATCCTTCCACACAAGCAGGAAGATTAGTAGCAAACCAATGGCGGTATGTTTCCAACTTACTATAAGTTCGAATTTTTTGTAGTCCTAACACAAATTTATGAAATAATTCCGTCCGAGCTATCTGCTGTATTCTTCCGCCATCTAGCTCCTCGAAAAAGCCACGACTATCTTCTACATGTGCTAATATTACAAATGAATCTCTTCCCTGATTTTGGTGTTCTTCAAGTTTTTGCAATAGTTGCTCCAAACTATATTTACATCTTTGATTTTCATTTTCCCTATTGCAAATTCCTTCAAATGCTGCAACCAAAAATTGTTCAATATAATTTTCTCCATTGTTTAACCAAGTTGATTCGTCAAATACAATAAGACAATGTATCCCATTAGCCCCATCACACACCGATAATTCTACACCAGGAATAAGCCAAATGTCATTTTTTTTCGCTTGCTTGCGCAAACACTTGAATTCGTCTTTATCAAACTTATTATGGTTGGTAATAACACCTACTTGAACCTGTTCTTTAATCAATTTAGCAATATATGTAGATATGTATTCGGCATCATTTCCATCATACTGAAATTCTTTATCTTTGTTTGTGTGCAGATGAAAATCCACACGCAACCAAGTTGCACCATTTTGAAATACATCAATCTTGATAGGTTTATTAATTAAAGTTGTATCCATATAGTTCGTTATCTGTGTTTTTTATCAAATGTTAGTATCATTGTATTGAAACCGCATTTATTTACTCTGTTTGTTGTTTCGTTAGTTGGGCGATGGTGAAGCCACGGAGGGTTTTGTAGCGTTGCACAGAGGGTTTATTAGCTGTGGCGCGCTGGTGTTTGTCAAACTCTGCTTGCCAGTACGCCTTGCGTACGGGGTCGGAGAGTTCTGCCTTAACCTGTGCGACTACTTGGGCGAAGTTGGCATTCAAGTCCTTTTGGTGCTGCGTAATCTTCTTAGGGTCGCGGCGTTTAGGATAGTTGCTAATCACCGTTTGACCATAACGCATAGTGACATAAGTCTCACTATCGCCAGAAAGTCTGCCACTAACACTGCTAAAAGGTATTTCTAGTTTCGCTTTTGCCATCGCTTATTCCTTATTATATATAGTAGGGCATTTGCCCGATAATTCTCTTGTCAATATCACGGCTATCCTCCAATCAACTCACCTGTCGTTGCCGTCCCGTTGCCCCTATTCTATGCTTGCGCTTGTTCCTCGGAGTGGGAACTCCTCGGGCGCTGCGCTCGGAGTGCGTTCCGTCGCACTCCTTCACATTGCCGTGTTCGTTGCTAGAAATCACGGCTATCTTCCACATTACTCGCCTGTCGTTGCCGTCTCGTTGCCGTGTCGTTGCCGTGATTGGCAGGTAATTGATAGGTAACCTACAGACAAATTATAGACAACTCACAGACAATTTATAGTCACACTAGCCATTCTAGAAACACTAGGTATCATAGTACAAATCGTTCTAGAAGCACTAGATATTGTTAGTATTCATAGTTAATCAAGGTAAATAGTAAGATAGCGGAGGCGGATGACCTCCGCTATCTTGATAATTACGTATTAGCTCTTATAGTTACGAGTTTTACGTTCGGTGAATTCATAGTCGAGTGGCTCCTTGATAAGCTCTGGTTCGCTGTCCTCGCCAGTGTATTT
>JAFOCU010000270.1 GCA_017381055.1 Lachnospiraceae bacterium | reverse complement strand
CTGTGGATTTGTCTCAATTCTCTCAAGTCGGGGCTTTATCGCAACTACATTTTGCCAAGGTTCTCTTAGCAAATCTATACATATTGATAAAAATCTTTCTAATATAATGATTTCTATCTCTGAAAACTCTCTTTTTTTCTCTAATGAAACACCTGAGCCACCAAGCATTCTATCAATTATGGCATATCCAAGATTTGTTCCCAATTCCATAATTATCTTACCATTCATAGGACTTGCATCAACAATTCCTAATAATACTGGATTTGATAACGCATTGGAAAACTCTGCATAAATAAGCGCTTCCGAACTGACAACATCTACTGATACAGTTTTTCTTAAATACGCTGGAAGATTTGTGTATAACAATCTTCCATAATGTTCAAAGATAATCTCCAAGGTACGAAGATGTTCTTTTGAGAATTTAGATGGACGCTTAAAGTCGTATACTTTGACTTGTTTTTCGTCTTTATTTTTATATTCCTCCGCATCAAGCTCTCCTGTACTTAAAGCTTTCAACAGATTATCTATCTCACTTTGAGATAATACCTCACTCACATCTTCACCTCCTCGTCAATTCTTATAAGTCAATATTTTTTATCTTGGAACAATGACAAAACTACTAAATCCTACACTGTAGATAAATTCTGTCTCATTAAACAAATCTCTAAGTGCATCTCTTATCTCATTTGTTGCACGTTCCTTTGTCTCTAAATCAGACAACTGTTCTGCAGTATAACCGCCTAATACTCTGTTAACCTCAATCATCATAAGGTTTTCATTCTCACTAAGCTTATCCTTGTACTTATCATACCCTTCGTCTTCTGTATTAAGAGTAAGTGTTACCTGGATCTGCGCAAAATTCTGATCTCCATTATCAGATGTCTTTAATAAAATTGGCATCTTTTCCGAAAATGTATATGTAGCAGTTTTATCAATACTTATAGTCTCATTTTTCTGATCCTTAAGCTCTTTCTCTAAATCAATAGCCTTTGCAACCTTTCCAACCAAATCAGTTGTTGAATTCATAGCCGGAACAATGGCAAACACTAAAACTGCTGTTAAAGCTACATTTGTTATCATAAGTACTAATAATAAAAGATTAAGTAGCCCTTTTTTCATATCATTACACCAAGCCTTTCTTAATTATTTGTCAATACGCTGTATATTCTTATCTCAACTCTTCTGTTAAGTGCTCTTCCCTCTTTAGTATCATTGGTAGCAATAGGCTCTTGCTCTCCTCTTCCCGAACACTCAAGACTTTCTTCACTCATATGCTTGTTTTTAACTAAAAACTTATATACCGAGTATGCTCTAGCCTGAGATAACTCCATATTATCTGCATACTTATTCGCTGCACTTACAGGAACTGAATCAGTATAACCTCTTATCTCAATAAGATTTTCATCATATCCCTTAAGCACATCACCTAACTTACCAACAAATACTGTTGCGTCACTCTTTATCTCAGCTTTACCTGAATCAAAAAGAACAGAACCATTAAGTGTCAAAGTCACATACTGAGATGTAATCTCCATATCTATAAAACCTTCATAGTCTCCATCTAATAATCCTTCTGCTTCTAAATCCTCCTCGACTTTGCCACCAAGTTCTTCAGTAGCATCTGATTGCATCTCCTCATACTTATCCTTAACTTCTTCTTCAGTCATCTCATCTTTTGTATCATCCTCATTTTGATTCTGACCCATAGATGTATAGTAATTATCTAACTGACTAAGCTGACTAACTCCACTGGATATCAATCCACCTTCTGTTATAGCAGGTGCTCCACTATCAAATATACTAAAGCTAGCATTAAGAGATGCTGCAATTTCTTCGAATTTTGATACATCCACTGATGACATAGAGAATAACAAAATGAAGAATGTAAGCAAAAGGTTCATCAAATCACTAAAGGTCGCCATCCAGGCTGGTGCTCCAGGCGCTGGTGCTGCTTCTTTCTTCTTTTTAGCCATGCTTACTCACCACCTTCACCATTCTCTGAGAATGCTTCTCTCTGAGCTGGTGCTAAGAATGACTTAAGCTTTTCTTCTATAACTCTTGGATTTTCACCCGCCTGTATAGATAAAAGGCCCTCTATCATAACTTCCTTCATACGAACCTCTGCCGCATTATTACCTGAAAGTTTCTTAGCAATAGGTGTCGCTATCCAGTTAGCAATAAGCGAACCATATAATGTAGTAAGAAGGGCTACCGCCATCGCTGGTCCGATAGAACTTGGATCATCAAGGTCTACAAGCATCTTTACAAGACCGATAAGTGTTCCAATCATACCCCACGCAGGTGCATTGGCTGCCCAATCTTCCCAAAAGCCAATAGTACCTTTATGTCTATCCTCAATACATGCCAACTCTGTTTCCAGAATCGCTCTAACCAAATCCGGATCAGTACCGTCTACAATAAGAAGTATTCCCTTCTTCATAAACTGATCCTCAAGTTCTCCAGCAGCTTCTTCAAGCTGAAGAAGACCTTCTTTTCTAGCTATGTTAGATAAATCTATAATCTTTCTAATAGTTTCACTCTCATCAATGCTCTGCATCTTTATAGCGAGCAAAATACTCTTGAAACCATTAACAAAGCTTCCTACACTGTTCATAGCAAGAAGTCCTACTAAACTTCCTCCAATGGTAATGATCATAGATGGCAAATCATAGAAGCTCATAATTGCGCCAAAATTTATCGCCTTACCATCAAATACAATACCGAATATTACTACGATACCACCTACTACTAAACCTATAATTGAAGCTATATCCATCTATTTTCCACCACCAATCTGCACATTATATTTCAAATACTTTCAATCTATAATATAATACCACATTTTATGTCAATTACCAACAATATTTAACAAATTTTTTAATATTTTTTGTAAAATTCAGTAAAAACTTTAGGGATGCCCTAAAAACGTGCATTTTCTAGGACATCCCTATATTATTTTATTATCTCTTAAGATTCAAAAGTTCTTCAATCATAGTGTCTGAAGTTGTGATAACTCTCGAATTTGCCTGATAACCTCTCTGTGTTACGATCATATTTGTAAACTCTGTAGCAAGGTCTACGTTTGACATCTCAAGAACACCACTTGACATATCATCACCAAAAGCTGTTACATCATTAACATTAGCCATACCAGAGTTAAGTGTTGATGCAAACAAATTATCTCCAATCTTCTCAAGACCAGCTGCATTTGCAAAGCTTGCAACTGCAATCTGACCTATACAAAGAGTATCACCATTATCATATGATGAAATAATCTTTCCATCTGTCTGAATAGCTACACTAATCATCTTACCAACTGCCTTACCAGCACCCTGGTTCTGAATAGTTCCATCACCCTTGTTTGCTACTACAGAGTAATCACTACCGTAATTTGTCATATCACCAAGATCTACAGTTATTTTATTTTGGAATGTAGGAGCCAAAGCACCATCAGTTCCATTATTAATCGATAATGTAAAATTTTTAGGCGTATCAGTAGAAACAGTTCCCTTTGTTGCATCGAATTTAATCGGAATACTCGTAACTCCTTCATTAAATTGAGCAACTAAATGTGTAACTTCATCTGTTCCACTAAAAATCTTATTAATCGATAATGTATAATCTGTTGTACTACCAGGAACCTGCTCAATTCTAAACTGAATATTGTATGTATTTCCAAGTGAATCATAAACATACATATCTGTTGTCTTATATCTAAGACCATCTGTTGTAAAATCTTCATCTGAAGAATTGATATTTCCTGTCATCTTCGCAGCAGTTGTCTGGTTAGGAGCTGTAAGCATGTACTCCTCACCATATAATGACAATGGTCTAAGTTCATCTGTCATAAGAACAAAGTCACCTGTTACCGGATCTCTCTGTGCTGTATAACCCATAACATATCCACCAGAACCTGTTACAAGACTACCAAAACCATCTGTTGTAAAGTTACCAGCTTTTGTATAATAATCTGCTCCACCCTTCTGTACAATAAAGAATTCCTGTCCATTAATCTTAAGGTCTGTATCGTTACCTGTCGACTGTGAACCACCTTCATTTGTAATATTAACAGAAATCTGAGCAACGTTAGAACCTAAACCGATCTGCTTAGCGTTCTGTCCACCTGTTGATGTAGCAGCATTCGGACCAGATGCAGACTGTGTTGTCTGATAGAATAATTCCGAAAAAGTTGCTCTCTGTGATTTAAAACCTACTGTATTTACGTTTGCGATATTGTTACCAATAACGTCCATACCTGTCTGATGTACCTTAAGACCAGAAACACCAGAATACAATGATCTCATCATAATTAATGACCTCCTTATAGGAGCCGTATCTTTTTTCATCTCATCTGTCATTCAGAGACGAAAGCTTTCCTGCGATAGGTCCAAGCTTATACTATTACGGCACCGTCAATATTTGTAAATATATTTTCTTCACTTGCTTTGCTGTCAATAGCTGTAACTACTGTACTATTCTTGATATTAACAATAAATGCTAAATCATCCATAATCATCAGCGATTCGCCTATACCCTTTTGTGAAGCCTTTCTAGCTCCTTCATTTAGGCGTTCTAGCTGTTCTTCTGTAAGATTAATATGTCTTTCGTTAAGCCTTGCATCAGCATGCTTGGAGAATTTAAGTCCAATCATAGTTGGGTTGCAACTGTGATTTTGTTCTGAAGTAGTTTTCTTTATATTAAGAACTTCTTCGAACGACATTCCACCACTTAACTTATTTATCGGCTTACTTGATTGATTTCTTAAGTATTGGCCGGTAATTTGTTCAATTGAAGAGAAATTATTTTTTATGTCCATATTTTCTCCCTTCCAGTATTCCTCCTGAATACCTTAAGCCTATTACTTTTTATCTTATGTAGCATCTGTTCCTGAATTTGTAGAACCATTTGTTGTTCCACTAGTAGTTCCATTAGAACTGTTTCCGCCACCTAAAACACCTGCAAGATAATAATCATCAATAACACTATCTAAATCTTCAAAGTTATATAACTGATCCTTAATAGATAACATTGCTTTTCCATCAACCATCTGAACAAAATCAACATAGCCAGCAACTGTTGTTGTCTGTGATAAACCTTCAGATTTACCTACCTCTACGATTACATTCTTACCAACTAACGATAATGCCTGTGTATTACCCATTGATGATGAAAGATTCTGTATTGCTTCAAGAGATGAGAACTGCGCAAGCTGTGCAACAAATTCTGAATTATCCTGTGGCGATAATGGATCCTGGTGCTGAAGCTGTGTAACTAAAAGTGTTAAGAACGCATCTTTACCAAGTTCACTTGTTCCTTTTGTATCTTCTTTTTGATATGTCTCAGTATAATCTGTATTTACTGTTCCATTTTCTACTTTAATAGCCATATCTTTTCCTTTCTTTATGCAGAATAGCTAACTGTATTCCCCATAACATCAATTATTTCCGGTGTGTCAACTGCGTCTGTTACCAAGTCCTCTCCAAGTATCTGAGCCGCTCTTCTTCCGCGATTCTTACTTCCTGACTGCTCGTCACCTTGTCTCTCGCCCTGCATATTTTGTTCAAATGCATGACTAGCAATTGTAACCTCAACATTTTCAATTCTTACACCTTGGTTAACAAGATTTTCCTTCAACAATGTAAGCTGTCCTTCCAAAGCATTCTTAGCAGCTTCTGTTTCAGCTGTAATCTGAGCTGTTACATTACCATCTTTTGAAACCAACTGAACTACCACTCTTCCTAGATGAGCTGGATAAAGTTGTAACTCCATAGTTGTCATACCTTGCTTTGTCTGTACTGATACCTGTTCAACTACTTGTCTAACAATAGTTATAGCTTGTCTTTCGCCTACCTTTGCCGATAAATCCTCTGTTAATCTAACTGCGAAGTCCTCAGGTCTAACAACATTTACATTTAATGTTTCTTCTGTTTCAGCTTTTTCTGATGATTGTTCCTTGCTTTCCATCTGATTATTTGCACTATTATTTGTCGCTTCCTCAGTAACAATTTCTTCAGTTGTTAATGTTTCAATCTGAACCTTTGTTTCATCAATCGAAACATCTTCATCTTCTGCTAAAACATTATCTTCAACATTGTCTGTTTCAACATTTTCCAAATTCTGAGTGATAAATGACTCTTCCTCTAGCTTTGGCTCGTCTCCAACTGGCTGCTTGAATTCTAATGCATCAGTCTTAATTTGTTCTACCTGACTTAAAAGTTCTTTTAAATCCTCATTGAAGTCAGGATTTGTAAGCATATCTGATGGATTTTCAATTTTATCAAGTTTCATTACTAACTGTGTTAATGCATTTACATCTAACAACTTATCATCAGTAATTTCCAAAGCTGACATTATGCTATTAAGTTCTTCCTCCGTAACGCCGAATTTTTCTTGAATAAACTCTTTAATCTGGCTTACAGCTTCTTCCATAGCAGCTACCATCTGCTCGTCCGTTGGTTCTTCTTGTTTCTTAATCTGCTCTCGCTTTTTTGAAGCTTCAAACTTATTAACCTTTCCTTCGCCTTTATCCTCTGGTTTATTAACCTCTGCCTTTTCGCTTTCCATCTGTGGCTTCTTTGTATTTTCACTCACACCCTTAAGTGTGTCATCAAAATTTTCTGTTGCCTTCACACTAGTTTTAGCTG
>JAFOCU010000269.1 GCA_017381055.1 Lachnospiraceae bacterium | reverse complement strand
TTTTGTTATTGTTTTTTAGTGAATTCATATTAAGTATAGAGGGGCATTGGAGGGAAGGTTTGAGAATTTATGATTTTTTTTACAAAAAAAAGTTGTGAACGACTTTCGCCACCGACAACCAGTCCCTTTTAGTAGAAAGTACAATTTTATGCGCCCTGTTATTGCTGCTCGTTGCACTCCATTGCACCTCATTGCTCACCATTACAAACTTGGCGAGATATTTTTATTGAAGAGATTAAAGCATGAAAAATCCCGAAAGTCGAGTCTAACTTTCGGGATTTATTCGTCTATTTTTGTAGGATTTTCTGTCGCTTTTTGTAGGCGTTAGCGTTTATTAGTGGGCGTTAGAGGGCGTTTGTTACTTCCCTTCCAAAAAAGTTCAAAAACATCAGTAAAATTAGCTTTGATATATGCTATGCGATAACATAACAATGCTCTCTTATAGAAGAAAGAATAATCTGCCAATGTGTGTTTCCGACGTTCAATTTCAGTCTTTATTATCCTTATGGCAAGCCTATAGCTCTCTTTGTCCTCGACACTCATATTCTTGATATAATCGTTTATTAACGTTGCCTGATGCTGGTAAACCAATAACCCACGTGTTTCTTTAAGGACAGATTCAACATACTCTATTTTAGTATATATAGGGTAAGTAAGAGGGCGAACCTCTGTCATCTTCAGATATGTATAGATATAGGGATTAAGCAAAAGACTATGACTGAATGCAACACAGGCAACAAGCTCTTCAAAATTCTGCGGCTTTGTTTGAAGCAAATCATATTTGTCCCAATTTGATTCCATCATATACACTCCGTCTGTATCACCCTTGGATAACAACTCATATGTTTCATCATCATCAAGAGGTATTGACTCTATGTCGATTCTGTCTGCCACAAAAGCAAACAGTTCCCTTGCATCTGCTTCTTTCATTCTTATCATATCTTTCTGCTTATTTTAATGTATAACTGATTGAATTTCACAATTGGTTGACCGAGATAGGTAGAAGTATTGTAATTTTTCTCTTTAGCATATTCAACAACTTGATTTCGTATTTCATCAGGGTAATATATGCTTAGTATTTTCTTATTTAGCAACTCATCCCATGATGTAGGAATACCAAATTTATTTATATCTGCTATTTTGGCTATACCCAACGAAATGGCAACCAAGCTATGATAGAAATCACCAAGTTCAGGTATCGGTTCTACACACAATCCTGATTTTATATCATCTATAAAATGCTTAATGGATAATAGCTCTTCTTGAAGTTCTAACTCTATTATGTAATCCAATTCTGTTTCTAAAAACACAGAATACAGTGATGATGGCGTTCCAAAGTGTTTTTCAAATCCCCACCTTGTTTGAAATTTCAACGACTCTATTGCACTTTTTCTCTTGAGGGCATCCTTTCGATTTTGTTTTTTCCTACTAGTCATACTTAACTATAATTATTGGTTCTCTCTCTCTATATATATATACGAAGACTTATCGCTATTCACTGTAAAAAATGATTTTGATATGCAAAAACTTTGCATACCATAGCAAAAATATAACCTTCATTTATAAAAATGGCTTCATTATCGTGTAACTGACTATTGACCGATTTAAGGTTACCCTTTGAGTTCAGTCACTACGTGTATCGACCTTTGATTCCGTTCGATAGGTCAAGCTTAAGCAAGTGGCATTTTGTTGTCGTATCAACAAAGTATTGTTGACGTATCATCAAGACTTTGTTGTCACATCATCAAACTTTTAATGTTGCTACAACAAGAATATTAGCCATAACTATGGAGCAGAAAAACGGTGAACGGTGAGCGAATGGTAATTGGAAATCAGAAAACAGATTAAACTCAAATAGGTCATTAGCATTATGATGATAATAGCTTTTATTTTTGAACATATAACAAAAAGAAGGTTTCATTAGCGTATAACAGTCTAATGGCCGATTAGGGTTGAATACCTGCCATGCTTTTGCATAGTAGCTCAGATAGCTCAGTTTCAGTTAAAATATTTGGCAATGCACACTCTACCTATATGCTTTCAGCAAGATATACGATTATGTTATTTAATCATTATTATATTTATTATTATAATATTATATATACAATATACTTATTATTAGTTATTTAATATAGTTATTTATAATAATATTTAGATATATAACATATAAATATGCTAATATCACTATGTGCAAGAGGTGGAAAGAAAATAACTGATTACTGAGCTAACTGAGCTACCATACCAAATAACCAGAGATGTTTGGATAAGGGATATAGAAAATAACAACTGACTGCTTTAGTTTGATGATTGTCTACGAATAAACTGAGCTATCTGAGCCGTATGCACTCACTTGAATACCACATTCTCCATTGATTCCTAT
>JAFOCU010000009.1 GCA_017381055.1 Lachnospiraceae bacterium | reverse complement strand
TAAGTTTCTCTAATTGTATTATGGTTGTAGACTTTTGTTTACAACCATAATACTTTATTTGTTTTTAGATTTTAGGGTGATGATAAAGCTATACAAGGTTGCAGAACACTGTTTCAGCATTGAGGCTGAGAAGGATTTCCCTTTGTGGCCCAAGATGGAGGAGTGTTATGGACCTTTTGAAGTTCATAATAGTAATTCTGACAACCGTTTTACCATTATTGTCGGTGAATATACAGCAAATCGTGACGAAATGCAACTCGTATATTCAAATATGGAAAATGTGAAAGATGGATTCATAGCATTTTCCATATTCAATGACAGAGATAATGGTTATTATTTTGAGCTTCGTCAACCCCTATCTTCGGAGGTTAATGCACTCCTAAGTCTTAATCGTGATTTTTCTAAGGCCACTATTAAATTGTCTGGCAAGATTGAAGAGCAATGGTACTCTTTCAATGCAGCTGTGAATCTTTGCTATATGTTTTCTACCGTAAATTACGGAACGCTCTTAATGCACTCATCAGCTGTGGAATATAAAGGACGAGCATATCTCTTTTTAGGCAAAAGTGGCACAGGAAAAAGTACTCATAGCCGTATGTGGTTAAATGCTCTTGAGGATGTGACGCTTATGAATGACGACCATCCTGTTGTAAGAGTTTGGGGAGATGGAAACATTATAGTATACGGTTCTCCTTGGAGTGGAAAGACACGTTGTTACAAGAATATACAGGCCCCACTGGGTGGAATCATTCGCATAATTAGAGCCCCACATAATAAAGCAGTAAGACTTTCTCCAATACAATCATATGCATCTGTGATGACAAGTAGTACGGGCCTTACTTGGGATAAGAGATTTGCGGATAATAGAGATGCTACGCTGCAGCAGATTATCTCCCATATCCCTTGCTGGAATATGGAGTGTCTTCCTAATGAGGAAGCTGCAATCGTATGCGCAGATACCGTAACAAAGGCGTAGAATATAAATAATATATGAAAAAGGTAATTATACAAAATGCGATAATCTTCTCGGAGGTTGCCAAACTGGTCTCAAATGGTGAGAGCGTTACCATAAAGACCAAAGGAAATAGTATGTTACCATTCATTAGTGGCGAACGAGATAGTGTGGTTCTCGCCAAGACCGACAATATAAAGTTATACGATATTGTACTTGCCGTAGTAAACGAAAATCAATACGTACTACATCGTGTTATCAAGATAATGGGCAATAAACTTATTTTAATGGGAGATGGCAATCTTAAAGGTTGCGAGATATGCACCATTGAAAACGTTATTGCCACCGCTATTGAGGTTATCGGGGATAACAGAAGATACAGTTGTCGGGATAATAAATACATCAGAAGAGCCAAGATATGGAAGGCGCTACTTCCTATTAGAAAATATTTATTGGCTATATATAAAATAATCTATAAAATATAGTGACAATGAGAATAATTGAGGGTTTTATACTCCGCGACGTATTGGGACAGGCAACCATCGTGGGCGAAGGTGTAGGACAGATTGATTTCAATAAGTTAATCACGCTGAACGATAGCGCAGCATATCTTTGGCAAAGTGTAGAGGATAAGGAGTTTGATGTGCAGACACTCGCAAATTTACTTGTAGATAAGTATGGCATCGACCAAGACACTGCCCTAACTGATGCAAAAGCCATTGCCAATAAATGGATTGAGATAGGAGTGGTGAATTTGTAAACGAAAACTATATATCAATTCTTACTATGAATTACAAAGCAATTATTCCAAGCCAAAACATAAGATTTCACATTCTTAAAT
>JAFOCU010000268.1 GCA_017381055.1 Lachnospiraceae bacterium | reverse complement strand
TTCCAAACAAATATTTTGGCACTTAATGCAGCAGTAGAAGCTGCTAGAGCAGGTTCGTATGGAAAGGGATTTGCGGTAGTTGCTGAGGAAGTTAGAAATCTTGCAGCTAAAAGTGCTAAAGCAGCTAGTGAAACAGCAGAATTAATTGAGAATTCTATAGTAAAGGTAGAAAAGGGGTCTGTGATCGCAGCAGAGACAGGAGCTGCATTATCTGAAATAGTTGAGAATATCGATGAAATCGTAAATATTATGAGTAGAATTGCAGAGGCATCAAATGAACAGGCTACAGCAATTACACAAATTGATATGGCATTAGGACAGGTATCACAGGTTGTACAGAGTAATTCAGCTACTAGCGAGCAGTGTGCAGCAGCCAGCGAAGAATTATCAAATCAGGCTATAAAATTACGTGAGCTTATAGCTAATTTTAAACTTAGAGAATATTAAAAAAAAGACTTGAATTAGAGACACAATACGGGAGGTATATAATGTTAGGTGTAGTGAACAAAATAAAAAATATGAAAGTTAGAACAAAGATAAGATTACTCGTTGGATTAGGAATTGCAGTTATAGTTTTATTTACAATGCAGATTATGTCAATATCTGAAAAGATTGGTACATATGTTGGACTTACAGCTGAGGAATTAGCTGTAAAATCAAAAGCTATCGTAGCACAGGGTATTGTAACGGGTCTTGTATTTGAGGTTATGCTTATTGCATTAGGCGTATTTGTTTCTAAGAGTATTGGAAAGAACCTTAAGAAAATTGTTACAGCAATTAAGATTGTTGGTGATGGTGGAATTGAGGTTGAGATTACTAAGGACTCAAATGACGAATTTGGTGAGATTATAGATGCAATTAATGAAATGGTTGTTGCTGTAAAGCATGATGCTCGTTTGGCGTATAACATTTCAGAGGGCGACTTATCTATGGATGTTCAGCCAAGAACTGATATTGACGTTTTAGGTATGGCATTTAAGAAGTTAGTAGATGATAACAATCATATTTTAGGAAATATTCGAGAGGCTTCAATGCAGGTAACAACAGGATCAGAGCAAGTTGCATCGGCTAGCCAGTCGTTAGCACAAGGTTCTACAGAACAGGCAAGTGCTCTTGAAGAAGTCACAGCATCTATCGGTGATATTGCAGATAGAACAAAAGCAAATGCTGAACAGGCGAACAATGCAAATAAGCTTGTTCACGAAGCTAAGGAAGGTGCAGTTAAGGGGAATGTACAGATGAGTGAGATGATTGATGCTATGCATGATATTAATCACGCTTCTGAGAATATTTCAAAGATTATCAAGGTTATTGATGATATTGCCTTCCAGACAAATATCTTAGCGCTTAACGCAGCAGTAGAGGCAGCTAGAGCAGGCGCTCATGGTAAGGGATTTGCAGTAGTTGCAGAAGAAGTTAGAAATCTTGCAGGAAAGAGTGCACAGGCAGCTAGTGAAACAGCTGAACTTATTGAAGATTCTATTTCTAAGATATCAAAGGGTTCAAAGCTTGCTGAAGATACAGCGAAGGCTCTTGAAACAATTGTAGGTAATATTGAACAGATTGTTGAGCTTATTAGTAATATTGCAAATGCATCAAATGAGCAAGCAACAGCAATTACACAGATTGATCAGGCTATTGGCCAGGTATCGCAGGTTGTTCAGAGTAATTCTGCAACAAGTGAGCAGTGTGCTGCTGCTAGTGAAGAGCTTTCTAATCAGGCTATGAGACTTAGAGAATTAATTGCTAAGTTTAAGCTTAGAGCAGCAGAAACTACATATTATCAGAGCGAAGCATTAGAAAGCAATGAGAGTATTATTTCTCTTGGTGGATTTGGAAAATATTAATTGGAATAGGAGGAATAAAAGTGAGCGATATTATTGAAGAATTTATGGAAGAAGATACACAAAAAGGTATGTATATGACTTTTAAGTCAGGTAAAGAGCATTTTGGTGTAGCTGTTAAATATGTAAATGAAATCATTGGTATTCAAAAGATTACAGCTATTCCAGAGGCTGAAGAATACATAAAGGGACTTATTAATCTTAGAGGAAAGATAATTCCAGTTATCGATGTAAGATTAAGATTTAAGCAGGAACCATTAGAATATAATGATAGAACTTGTATCATTATTATTGATGTTCAGTCGACAGTTATCGGTCTTATTGTAGAAAAGATTGAAGAGGTTGTTACAATACCAGATGAAAACATCGATCCACCACCAAAGCTTGTACATGGTAATGCTATGAATAAGTATGTATGGGGCTTAGGTAAGTTGGGTGAAGAAGTTAAGCTTCTTCTTGACCCAAATAAGCTTATTAAGGATGAAGACTTAGAGTTTATGGAGGATGCGGCTGAAGCTGCACAGGACGAAGAGGATTCAGCAGAATAGGACATACGTATTGGGAGGGTCATATGATAAAGAAGATTAAAAATGCAAAAATATCAACTAAAGTAATAGCATTGATCGTAATCTCTGGATTATTCACATTGATTTTAGCGGGATTATTATTTATGGTAATTTCTAATGCAGTTGCATGGTTTGGTGGTGATAAAGCGTCTGATTATATGAGAAGCTTCACTGTATTCACAGGATTACTTATGGTTTTAGGGTTATCATCTATTATAGGATTAGGTGTACATGTATCTCGTTCTATTAGAATACCTTTAAAAGAGATTGTAAAAACAATTAAGGTTATTGGTGAAGGTGGCGTAGAAGTAGAGCTTCATAAACGTGCAGACGATGAGTTTGGTCAGATTGTTGATGCTTTATTAGAGACTGTTGATAATGTAAAAGAAGATGCAGATATAGCATATCATATAGCGGAAGGTGATTTATCTATGGATGTACAGCCAAGAAGTAATATTGACGTTCTTGGCAAAGCATTTAATAAGCTTATAGTAGATCAGAATCATATTCTTGGAAATATAAATGAGGCTTCAATGCAGGTAACAACAGGTTCTGAGCAGGTTGCATCTGCTAGTCAGTCTCTTGCTCAGGGTTCTACAGAGCAGGCAAGTTCTTTGGAAGAGATTACAGCCACTATTAGCGATATTGCAGATAGAACAAAGGCTAATGCCTCGCAAGCAAATAATGCAAATGAACTTGTTCATGAAGCTAAGGAAGGTGCTATGCGTGGAAATGCACAGATGGGTGAATTGATTGAGGCTATGCACGATATTAATCATGCATCTGAAAATATATCAAAGATTATCAAGGTTATTGATGATATAGCATTCCAGACTAATATTTTAGCACTTAATGCAGCTGTAGAGGCAGCTAGAGCCGGTGCTCATGGTAAGGGCTTTGCAGTAGTTGCAGAAGAGGTAAGAAATCTTGCGGGCAAGAGTGCACAGGCTGCTAATGAGACAGCTGAGCTTATTGAAGATTCTATTTCGAAGATTGCAAAGGGTTCTAGACTTGCAGAGGATACAGCAAAGGCTCTTGAAATAATTGTGGGCAATATTGATAAGATAGTAAACCTTATTAGTGATATTGCATTAGCATCAAATGAGCAGGCAACTGCAATTACACAGATTGACCAAGCTATAGGACAGGTATCTGATGTTGTTCAGAGTAATTCAGCAACAAGTGAGCAGTGTGCAGCTGCTAGTGAAGAGCTTTCAAATCAAGCGCATAGATTACGTGAACTTATTGCTAAGTTTAAGCTTCGATCATACAATCAGCCATACTATAGAGAAGAATCATTTATGGTAGATGAACATACAGATAATGAAAAAATAATTTCACTTGGAAATGGGTTTGGCAAATATTAATGTAAGGTTGTGGTAAACATGGATAAAATGTTTATGGGTATGGCAGGTTGCAGTAAACGCTACTGCAGCTTGCTGTATGAAATAACAGAAGAGATAATACTTTTCTTTGATATAAGAGGAAGAGTAATAAGTGCTAATAACGCGGCCTGTGTAAAGCTTGGATATGATCACAAGGAAATCTGTGGCGTCGGAATTATGGATATTTTCGATGGTGCATTTTGTTGTAATGATTATGGTAATATAGTTGTCCCAGATATGGGTGAGGATGGTACATTAACAAGTGTTATGTATAAAAAGAATTTAACTTGTTTTGATGTACAGCTACGTGTAAAAACTTGGATTGATGATATGGGCAGTTATATTGGTGCAGTAAGTGCTAATGAAACGGTACTTATAAAAAGTGCGGAAAAGCAGCTTAATATTGCAAAGGAAGAGCAGAAAATCACAGAACAGATTCGTACAGAGTTTGTTGCCAACGTAACACATGAGCTTAGAACACCTTTGAATGGAATTATTGGTCATGTTAAGGATTTAAGAAGCGTTGGATTGAATGATAATCAGGTATCTTCTATTGAGATAATTGAACATTGTGCAGATAATATGATGAAGCTTATTAATAATATTCTTGATTTCTCTAAGCTGGAAGCAGGAAAATACCTCTTAGATGAAAGAGAATGTCAGTTTAGTAAGTTTGTAGATCATATTGTAGCAACACATATTAAAACTATTGATGAAAAGGGCTTAAGGCTTGTATTGAATGTTGCGAAAGACATTCCGGAGTATGTTATATGTGATGAATTAGCGCTTAGCAGAATTGTAAATAATCTTATGTCTAACGCTGTAAAGTTTACATCTGTTGGACATATTATGTTTCAGATAACAAAGGCTAGTGAAACAGATTCTTATGTTGAGCTATTCTTTATGGTTATTGATTCCGGTATAGGTATTTCTGAGGAGGAAAAATCGAAACTATTTAAGGAATTCTCACAGGTTGATGCGTCTGTAACACGTAAATTTGGTGGAACAGGTTTAGGGTTATCAATTACGAAGCAATTGGTTGAGATGATGAATGGTAAGATAAATGTAGATAGTACAAAGGGGCTTGGAAGTACATTCTCATTTAATGTCGTTCTTAAGAAATCGGATAAGTCAGAAAACATTGATGAAAACAACTTTACATTCT
>JAFOCU010000267.1 GCA_017381055.1 Lachnospiraceae bacterium | reverse complement strand
CCGACGACCAGGGATGGAGAGTGGAGATCAAGAAACAAATATCACCAACATCTATTGTATACAATAAGATGGTACAGGTAGCATCAACTGATAGTTATAAGAATGCATTGCTAAATTGGGATACTGATAAGGTATATAATGGAGATATACGAAAGCAAATTGAAGATATATTTGCGTATGAGTATATGTATAATGAGGAGTGTAAACTTCGTTCTAAGATGAGTATTTCTGATATTAAGCATATGTTTATGAAGCTTGAATTTGAGGAGGAAGGCCTTGTAGAAAAGGTACAGTATGAAAAGAAAAATACTGAGGAGATGATTTCTTCTGAAAATGGAGCGAAGAGAGGTACTGCATATCATAGAGCCCTTGAGCTATTTGATTATGATTTGGATATTGCTAATGAATCAGATATTAAGAGAATGCTTGATAATATAGTAAGCAAGGGGCTTATGAGTGAGGAAGATATTAGTCTTATAAATTGTACAAAGCTTTATAGTTTTGCTAATTCTAATCTGGGTGTGCGCATGAAAAATGCCCATAGCGAGGGTAGGTTGTATAGAGAAAAACCATTTGTAATGGGCGTGCCAGCTTGTGAAATAAATTCAGAGGAATATAAGAGCCAGGAGCTAGTGGTAGTTCAGGGTATTATAGATGCTTGGTTTATAGAGGATGATAAGATAGTTGTTGTCGACTATAAAACGGATAGTGTTAAGAATATCAAGGATTTAGATGCTAGATACAGAAGTCAGCTTGAGTATTATGGACAAGCGCTTTCGAAAATTACAGGTAAGCAGATTAAGGAATTGGTAATTTATTCTACAAAGTTTGACAGTGAGCTTATACTTTAAGTAATCTAATATGTATAAATAAATATATACAGGATAAAATGAACTAGGGACGTAAAACACATCCCTAGTTTTTTATCATAATCGGGAGGGAAATATGGGAGGAAAAAATAAAAAAATAGACCTTTCAAAGATTAAGCCAGAAGAGCAACTGAAGTATGAAATAGCTACTGAATTAGGGCTTTTAGATAGGGTTATGGAAAATGGATGGAAGTCATTGACTGCTAAGGAAACTGGCAAGATAGGTGGCCTCGTAACTAAAAGAAAGAAGGAGCTTAATAATATTGCAAAGTATTAAAAGCTCTGTTATAATATGGGCGTTAAATAAGAGAATCTAAGGAGGAAAAATATGTTAGAGTTAAAGAATATCTCCTTTTCAGTTGAAGAAAATGGTGTAATAAAAGACATTTTAAAAGATGTTAGTCTTACTATAGATGATAAAAAGTTTGTGGCAATTACTGGACCTAACGGTGGTGGTAAATCTACTTTAGCTAAGATTATCGTAGGTATTGAAAAACCAACATCAGGTACTATATTGTTTAATGGACAGGATATTACAAATATGAGTATCACTGAAAGAGCTAAGCTTGGTATGAGCTATGCTTTCCAGCAGCCAGTTCGTTTCAAGGGTATCAGAGTAAAAGATTTGATAAAGCTTGCAGCTGGTGATGGAATTTCGGTATCAGGAGCTTGTGAGTTCCTTTCAGAGGTTGGTTTATGTGCTAGAGATTATATCAATAGAGAAGTAGATTCAAGCCTTTCTGGTGGTGAGCTCAAACGAATTGAGATTGCTACTATTATTGCTAGAAATACAGAGCTTTCAGTATTTGATGAGCCAGAGGCAGGTATTGATCTTTGGAGCTTTAAGAATCTTATTAAAGTTTTTGAGAAGATGCATGAGAAGGAAAAGACAATTATCATTATTTCTCATCAGGAGAGAATTTTAAATATTGCTGATGAAATCATAGTTGTAGCTGCAGGTCAGGTTAAGGATAAGGGACCTAAGGATGTTATTCTTCCTCAGGTGCTTGAAGGAAATACCTTAGAGGGCTGCAAGTATTATAAGGATTAGGAGGACAACAGTATGGATCAGATTCAGAAGACACTTTTAGAAGAGATTGCTGACCTCCATGAGGTTCCAGCTGGCGCTTATAATATTCGTGCCAATGGTGCTATGGCAGGTAGAAATACAACAGCTAATATAGATATTGTTACTAAGGAAGATAAGCAGGGAATCGATATTATTATTAAGCCTGGAACAAAGAATGAAAGCGTACATATACCTGTTGTTCTTAGTCAGAGTGGTATCGAAGAGATGGTTTACAATGATTTCCATATTGGTGATGATTGTGATGTAACTATCGTAGCTGGTTGTGGTATTCACAATGGTGGCGATAAGAAGTCTCAGCATGATGGAATTCATAGCTTCTTTATCGGTAAGAATTCTAAGGTAAAGTATGTAGAAAAGCATTATGGTCAGGGTGAAGGTACTGGCGAGAGAATTATGAATCCTCATACAGTTATCGAAATCGATGAGGATAGCTATATGGAGATGGAGACAGTTCAGATTAAGGGCGTAGATTCTACTGATAGAATAACTACAGCTCGTCTTGCTGACAGAGCGTCTATCAAGGTTATCGAGAAGCTTGTTACACATGGTAGCCAGTATGCCAAGACTTCTTTCGAGGTAGAGCTTGATGGTGAAGATTCAAGTGCAAATATTATCTCTAGAGCAGTTGCTAAGGATGAGTCTAATCAGATTTTCCTTGCTAAGATAAATGGTAATAACAAGTGTGCAGGTCAT
>JAFOCU010000266.1 GCA_017381055.1 Lachnospiraceae bacterium | reverse complement strand
TATAAGCCTGAAAATATCCCATATAGGATTGTAATCAGCATATCTAAGTGTAGTCTCTTTCTCCATAGGAATAATATGCTCAACAGTCTTAATATTATTATACTTTAACTCTACAAGCATATTTATCTCATAATTAAAGCGTTCACCCTCTATAGCAATAAGTTTCTTCATATATTTCACAGGAATAATACGAAGTCCAGTCTGAACATCCTTTACATCCACACCACAAAGGTATGTCATAGCCACACCTGCAAGTCTATTAAACACACGTCTCTTTGTAGAATATGCACTATCCTTAAAATCTCTAGAAGCTATAAGCACCGGACTCTCCTCCATGTACTTCTCTTCATAGAGCTCTATACATTCCTTCATATTAGATACACTATAATGACCATCATCATCAGTTGTAACCACGATAGTATCTTTGCTTCTATTGTGCATACAAAACTTGAAGCCAGTCTTTAACGCCATACCCTTACCCAAATTAGTCGGGTGATGAAGTATAGTACACTCTGCCTTCTTCTTAACGTACTCAAATGTAGTTTCCACATTTCTTATACCAAAGTCACTTCCGTCGTCAACTATGACAATATCAGAAAATCCAGACATAATCAGCTCATCTACAAGCATGCTGAGTTTTACGTCTGGATTGTATGACGGTATAACTACTGTTGTTTTCAACATATAAAATCGCCACTTTTCCTTATCATTTCTTGAAGTTGCTCCAAGGTAATAGGCGTATTGCCCCTTATCTCACAGCATCCATCCTTGTATTCAAAGTCCACTAATCTATAATGGTCCTTCGGTCTCCAAACATCATGGTTAACCCATACGAGATTACACATATCGAAATCATATCGCTTAATGACATATTCCATTAGAGACTGTGCGCTACCCTTTACACTGGTAGCAGCACACTCTTTATCATGAGTACATATAACAATATTGTTGTACTTCTTTAAATCACATACGCCTTCATGGCCATATAATTCCTTATACTTAAGCCTCATCGATTAACCCTCCATGATGTCTAATTCTTTTTAGTAGTTTCTTTCTGTGTGTTTTTGTTACTATTGCTAGTATTATTGTTCTTACTACTATTAGTGTCTAGGTTCTCTATAATATCTTCAGTTAATATCTCACCTTCGTATACCATATCGATAAGCTTCTTAGCCTTCATAATATCATCTTCATTAGGAATCATAACATACTGTTCAGTAGACATAGAGTATACTGGCATAGTCGCACCCTTACCAGCCACTGCATAAGTAAGTACATCCCAAGAACCGCCTTCATTAAGCTGCATTCTTACAAGTGAAGAAATCTGTGATGATGACATACTAGTCTCAAAACTGCTTTCAATACTGTTCATAAGGTCTGTAAAATTATTTAAAAATGCTGGTGATGTAGCCTTATCAGCTATAGCCTGGATAACAGCCATCTGATTCTTACCACGCTGATGATCTCCATCACGGAATGCATAACGCTCTCTTACGAAACCAAGAGCCTGCTTACCATTCATCTTATTATAACCCTCTGTAAATGTATATCCGCCATGACGACATGTAAATGTATAAGGAGAATATACCTCAACACCACCAAGGGCATCTATTACTTCCTTAAAGCCAGTAAAGTTAATTCTAAAGAAGTAATCAAGCTCCACATCGTAAAGCATCTCTAATGTATCCATAGATACATCGATACCATATATACCTGCATGAGTTAACTTATCCTCTGTTCCATGAGAAATAGATAATGGAACCCAATAATCTCTAGGAGTGTTAATAAGAAGTATCTGATGTGTAGTAGGATTAATAATAGCTATAATATTAACATCACTTCTGCTAGTTGTTGAAATCTTACCCTCTACGTCAATTCCACTTAAATACATAGCAAATACAGATTTGTCAACCTTCTTATCTGTATCTACCTGAAGCTGAGTAGTATGAGTAGTCTGCATAAGCACTCTAGTAAGAGATGAGAAGGATGCAAACTCATCATTCTCTTCAACATTAGCCACGTATGCGCTATTCATAATAATAGCTTCTACCTCACTATCATAAAGAGCTTCAACTAACTGTAAATAACCTTCATATTCTATTTTCTTAATCTTATGACCAAGCTTTTCCTCAATAGCCGCAACTGTCTTATCTGTATTCTCTCTATCAAGAACAGACATAATACCAAATGTATAATCCTCAGCAGATGTTAAATCCTCAGCTTTATCAGCCTTCATAACATATACATTAACTACATCTGTCTTTGTATCTGCGCCAGCTACACCTTCAAAGGTTCCACTAGCGATGTATGCAAAGTATATACCAACAGATGTAACAGCAATCATAAATAATGACATAAGCTTACCTATCGGCTTAAGCTTCTTAGTATGCGCAAACAAGAATGCTACTGCACATAATACCAAAAGTACAAAGCATATAGGCACAAAATACTTAACAGGTAACATATTTATGTATAAAACAAGACTAAGTAATCCAAGTGTCAATGCCACATGTATACCAGTTAAAATATATGCACACGCACGTGATTTTATAAACTGTGTAATCTTACCAAATACTAAAGAAATCTTACTTGTCTTAGCTGACTTCTCTTTGGCTTTATTCTTTCCTTTACCCATGGTTTCAGTAACTCCCTTGTAATAATCGTAAAATTAGGTTTAAACATAGTAAACCTTTTTACATAATTTTACTAAGATTGGGATAATGCAAGAGATAAAATGTGAAAAAAAAACATAAAAAAAGCTAAATACTTGTGAAATAAGTATATAGCTTTTAATTTCAATACCTAACTATCTTTATCTAGCACC
>JAFOCU010000265.1 GCA_017381055.1 Lachnospiraceae bacterium | reverse complement strand
TAACTCCAATAAGTAGTATGTTCTGTTGTTATTACTTGTACGTCCGACAATCTTTACTGTCTGGCTTCCTTCCTCGACCATTTCTCTTAATGCCAAGAGCTGCTCCATAATTGTAACAGAAGTTGTTACATAGATAGTTCCGTCCTCTGCTTTTAATAAGCCTGCCTGTTCTTCACCATCTGCTCTGTTCTTAATAGCTACTGCTACTACTTTGATTTCCTTTCCCTCAACATCTTTGATTGATGTGGCTGATGTTGAATTGAACATGTCCTTTGCTGTGAATTTGCTTGTTTTAAAGTTTTCCATAATTTTGTTTCCTTTCATCTGATAAGTTGTGTTCTGTTTGTGTCCATCAATGTTGCATCATACGAGGGGTGGTGTATGATTTTATTATAATCGGTGACGTTAGTCAGACGTCTGACCGATATGCCCTAATACTGTTTCGTTGAGTTTTTTAAGTTCTTCTAAGAATTCACCATCTTCTTTAATTAGAACTCTTACAGTCTCTTCATCGTTTATTATATGTGTCATACTATCTAATAAACATATCATATCTGCATATAATTCAGTACTACTTCCTAAACAGGTTGTAGTTCCTACCATTGATTTTATCATAATATTACAGCTCCCATTTCAATCTGTTTTAGTAAATCATCATATTCCTTTGTAAATGTAAATTCATATGTTGTATCTGTGATAACCATATTTGAACCTACTGATATTTCTTCACCATCAATGGTCAGACGTCTGACTTTCTCATAGTCATTGTAAAGAGCTGTTGTACGTCCACTGTATTCCTTTGGTACTATTTGACCAACATGGAAAGCTGACATGCCACCTTGTTCTTCTAACCATTTGCAAGCTTTGGATTTTGATAAACCTGCTACTGTGATATGAAATACATCATAATCAACTTTCACTTCTTTACCATTTATCTTGTCAATATTATCTATATAGCAATACTTCTTTGCTCCCATAGATTTGAAGTGTTTGTAGTTACCATCATTATCCCATAATCCTAATGTGTACTCTTTACCGTTGTAATGAACAGTACAGTTCTTGCCACATCTAATAATTTCTTCTCTTATTTCTTGATTGAGCTTATCAAAGATTGCTCTATTTTCAGGAAAATCAAAGAACTTAGTAGAGTCTGTGTCGCAATAAATCATGTCGTCGCCTAATGCCTGTATAGCCTTTTGGAGACGTTGTCTGCAATGTGCGGTTACCCACAATCCGTGCTGGTATGATAGGAATGAATTGCGTGAGTTGTAATATCTATCCAGCTTGTTTGTATAGTATTCAACTTTTTCTTCATCAGTCATCTTCTTCATATCTGACTCATAAGGTGTCATACTATTTTCATTATATATGATTTCTGACTGACATATATCTGTTAACATACAACCAAAGTTGGCATTGAACTTGTTTTTAATCTTCATATAGAAGTATTCATCACCATCTTTGAGTGTTGTTTTATCGTAGTATTGTTTGAGTATAGTATCACGTAACTC
>JAFOCU010000264.1 GCA_017381055.1 Lachnospiraceae bacterium | reverse complement strand
GATGACTTATGTATATCTTTCTCAACTATATTTCCAAGGAATGCTGCTGACATACCTAAGAAGAAAATAGCAAAACTAAAAGCCCACTCTGTTGCACCCTTTGAATGTCCAATATAATCAGCTATTTCCTGACTAAATATTGATCAACAATAAACTGTACCGATACTACAATGAAGCAATAATGCTGGAATCGCAGCACGAATCCACTTGTTATTAATACCTTTCATAACATGCCTCCATAATTTCTTTGCATAATTTTGCACATACAGTCTACATTCTACTCGTCTTTTTTTCTTTTTTCAAGGTTTTTTCTTGTATTTTTATTCATACAACAAAGCTTCTACTTTAATTCAACCTTATGAAGTGTTCCTTCTACTAATTCAAGAAATCTATCTTCACCACCATTGACTACAGCCTTAGTTGCACTCATTGCAAAATATGACTCTTCCCCTATGATAATAACTGCATAATATGTTGTTAAATGATTCACTTTTGCACCGCCAATACTATCCGTCTCTAACACATACATATACCCCTCATAACCATTTACATTTATAGGAGTTAATTCTGTACATTTTGTGTTCTTATAACTCTTATTGGAATAAGTTTTTATTGATGCTGTTCTGCATTCTTCTGGTGATTTACTAGTATAAATAGACGCCGCCTGACTATCTAATGTAATTGTAGATCCAGCATAATCAACTTGCGCACCCCACTTATCAAGCTGGGCTACTGTTACTTTATTTGCATCGTATGTCAATTTATATAATGGTGCAGGATAATCTGCTGTATTATAATTCTCAAACACCTGCAAATCTGGCACATATACAGTCTCTTCTTCTGTAACCTCTTCAGTTGTCTCTACTTCATCTACAACGACTGTATTTTGTTCTGTGTTAACATTATTATTTTCAGTTTGAGCTTGTGTCTGTCTATTACCGCCATTTATACCTTTTAAATAAGATGGATCAGTACAACCACTTCCCATAACCACAGTCATCCCTAGTGCCATTAAAGTTAATAATTTTTTTCTCATAATTATTTTCTCCTTCGTTTCTTTATTTATTTTTTCACATCAAAATATACTCCTTATTATACCACTTATACATAACAAACGCAATACATGTTCCCTACCCATTACAAGCTTCTTATACGATATTTTTTCTTGAAAATTATCAATAAATACAGTATAATATTCTTGTATATTTTCGTGATAAATTGCATAAAGGGGAAATAGAATGAAATACATAAAAAAGGATGAAATTAAAATAGGTCAAAGACTTGCAAAACCTATTTTCAATAAAGAAGGCGTTTTGCTCTACAGCCGCGGAACTGTAGTAAATGAAAGTGTTTTACATCACATAAGCAACATGTCTACATATGGCTTCTATGTCTTAGATGCAGCAGAACCATTACCTGTTATATCCGAAGAAGAATTAGAAGCTATTATGAACGGACAGGATTCAAAGAATCTTTATACATTAGCACTAACTATTGTAAATAACTACGGAAGCCTTAGTAATAAGATTACTTTCATACAGAATATTAGAGATAATGAAGATAATGTATATAAGCATTGCCTTAACGTAGCTATACTATGTGCAATGATTTCTGGAAAGTTAGGAATCGACCGCAAGGAACAGTACAATTTAGTATTAGCTGCTTTTTATCATGATATAGGCAAACTTATAGCTCCACAGGATATTATTAATAAACCTTCAAAGCTTACTATAGAAGAAATGTCTATTGTAAGAAAAGCAGAATTAGATGGGTTCGATATTGTAAAAAACAGTTTCCAGCTTTCATCTGGAATAAAGAGATATATTTCTCAGTTAAAAATAGAATTACTCAACAAAATACCTGGCAATGCAAAACAGCCACAAACTCTTCTACTAGGAACAAAAATTCTCCAAGTAGCTGATATGTATGACATTCTTACTGCTATGCGTGTTTACAAGGATCCAACTTCAGAGTACGAGGCTGTTACATTCCTTCAAGCTAGAGAAGATCAGTTTGATGAATCAATAGTTAATACACTTATTGAATCTATAAATATTCTTCCACCTGGTTGTTGTGTTGAGCTTACAAATGGAGAAAAAGCTCTAGTACTTACTGAGAGTGAATATTATCCACTAAGACCTACAGTACTTAGTTTCAAAACAAACACAATGTACGATTTAAGTCAAAAGAAAGTTTATGAAACTGTTAAAATTAAATCCGTACTTAAGACATTAGACAACAGATTTATTATGAATTCAAATTAATTTTTTTAATTTTTATTTACATCAAAAACGGTCAAGTCCAATGGACTTGACCGTTTCTTTATATCATTCAATGATAATATTTAAATTATTCTTCCTCAGAAACGACTTCTACATCAGTTTCTTCCATATCTAATTCCTCTACGAATAAATCTTCTGTAGCCTCCTCAAATACTTCCTCTGTTGTAGCTTCTTCCTGATTATCTGTATCAAGCATTACTGAGCGATATCTCTTCATACCTGTACCAGCTGGAATTAACTTACCGATAAGTACGTTTTCCTTAAGACCGATAAGTGGATCAACCTTACCATTAATAGCTGCTTCTGTAAGAACCTTTGTTGTCTCCTGGAATGATGCAGCAGATAAGAATGAATTTGTAGCAAGAGAAGCCTTTGTGATACCAAGCATTACCTGCTTACCAACAGCTGGCTCTTTTCCTTCTGCAACAAGCTGCTCATTAACTTCATTGAAGTCAAGAACATCTACAGAAGTACCTGATAAGAACTCTGTATCTCCGCTCTCCTCAACCTTAATCTTTCTAAGCATCTGACGAACGATAACTTCGATATGCTTATCGTTGATCTCAACACCCTGGAGACGGTAAACTCTCTGAACTTCCTGGATCATGTAATCCTGAACAGCACGAACACCCTTAATCTTAAGGATATCATGTGGATTTACAGAACCCTCTGTAAG
>JAFOCU010000036.1 GCA_017381055.1 Lachnospiraceae bacterium | reverse complement strand
GATTTTTAGCTTATTATCATAGGCAGTCATATAGATGTTATCGATAGTGTAAGAAATTCGTTTTATAATAGGTGAATTTAATTCTAGGTGAAAAATTATTTCTAAGTTGTCTTTATCATATTCTATATTTTTGTAGTTATAATATCCTTGAAATATATTATTATAAGCAAGGAGATTTATAACAGTTAGCATTCCTTTTAAATCTTCAAAGTTATGAAGAATCAAAAAGAATTTAAGCTTATTATCTTTGTTTTTCATATATTCATCATAAATAGAGATAAGATCTTTTCCGGAAAATTCATCATCTCGTTGTAAACCGAAAAATTGTTCAAGAGTTTTAAGTTTTGTGTTTTCTGTTTTCAAGAAATGCTTTAATTTTGAGGCTATTTTATATAAATCAATATGTTCAAATGAATCAAAGTTAAATTGGATATTATATGATTCGGCTTTTGCTTCTAAATAAGGTATATCAAAGCCTTTTCCATTAAAGTGCATTAAAACATTGTAATTTTTTGTAAACTCAAAAAAAGATGAAATAAGCTGTTCTTCGTCATTATAGTCATCAAGAAACCATTGGATTGTGTTAAATGTGTTTGTGTTTGGACACACATATAAAACGCCTATCATATATAGGCGGGTATTTTTTGCAGCAAAACCTGTTGTTTCAATATCAAAGAATAGTGTGTCCATAAAATTAATATTGTTATACTGGTTTTGGAACATTCTATAATCTATGGTTGTATCTTTTTTTATTATTTCCATAATAGTCCTTTAAAAAAATAATTTTTTATTTTATTATAACAAATATATAGACAAAAAAGTAGAAAAAATAGCAACATTTTTCTTGTTTCTATTGAGAAAAATCATATTTTGTAATAAAATTAATATAATATTATGAAGGAGGTCGTGTATGTCTATTTTGACTTTTAAGGGTGGAATACACCCAAAAGATGGTAAGGCTATGTCTAAGGCAAAGGCTATCAAGACATTAACACCTAAGGGAGAGATTGTTATTCCGCTTAGTCAGCATATTGGTGCCCCAGCAACACCATGTGTTGAAGTTGGTGACAGAGTACTTGTAGGACAAAAAATTGGTGAAGCCTCAGGTTTTATTTCAGCAAATGTGCATTCATCTGTAGCTGGTACAGTAAAAAAGATTGAACCAAGAATGATAGCTAGTGGAGCAATGGTTAATTGTGTTGTAATTGAGAATGATGATAGCTATGAGGAATATATATGGGAGCTTAAGGACTATGAAGATATGTCTAAGGATGACATTCGTGCTGCTATAAAAGAAGCTGGTATCGTTGGAATGGGTGGAGCTGGTTTCCCAACTCATGTTAAGCTTACACCTAAGGATGATGATGCTATAGAATATGTAATTGTTAACGGTGCAGAATGTGAGCCATATCTTACTTCTGATTATAGAAGAATGATAGAAGAACCACAGGTTCTTATAGATGGATTAAAGATAGTTCTTTCTTTATTTAAGAATGCCAAAGGAATTATTGCTATTGAAGATAATAAGCTTGATGCGATTACTGAATTAAAGAAGCTTACTAAAAATGAGGATAATATCCAGATAAAAGGTGTATACACAAAGTATCCTCAGGGTGGTGAGCGTGCGCTTATTTATGCAGTTACAGGCAGAGAGGTTAACTCTAGCATGCTTCCAGCAGATGTAGGGTGTGTAGTTAATAACGTTGATACAATGTTTGCTATACATAATGCAGTAATTAATCACAAGAGCTTATATACTAGAGTTGTTACAGTTACTGGAGATGCAGTGACAACACCTGGTAATTATTTAGTTCCGATTGGAACAAGCTTTAATGAGGTTATAGAAGCTGCAGAAGGATTTAAACGTACACCGGAAAAAATTATTGCTGGTGGTCCTATGATGGGTGTTTCAGTATTTACAACAGATATCCCGATAACAAAAGGAAGTAGTGCAATTCTTGCTTTTAGAAAGGATCAGGTTGCGGCTTCAAAGCCAAGTCCATGTATTAACTGTGGTAAATGTTTGGAAGTATGTCCAGGAAGAGTTATGCCTTCAAGACTTGCAACTATGGCTGAACATGGTGATGTAGATGGGTTTATAGACAATTATGGAATGGAATGCTGCGAATGCGGATGTTGTTCATATATTTGCCCAGCTAAACGTAACCTTACTCAGTCAATAAAATCAATGCGCAAGGATATTCTTGCAAGCAGAAAGAAGTAGGAGGGTATTAGAATGAGCGATTTATATAAAGTATCGTCGAATCCTCATGTTCGCGATAACAATTCAACAACATCTATTATGTTAGATGTGATCATTGCATTGATACCTGCTACAATTTTTGGTATTTATAATTCGGGTAATAATGCAATTCATGCAGCGCTTTTAATTTTAGTATGTGTTGGCGGCTGTGTATTATTTGAGTACATATATGAAAAAGGAATGAAGAAGAGTGTTACTATATCTGATATGAGTGCTGCTCTTACAGGTTTATTGTTGGCACTTAATTTACCATCGACTTTTCCAATATGGATGGCTGTTTTAGGTTCTGCCTTTGCTATAATTGTTGTTAAACAGTTATATGGCGGAATAGGTCAAAACTTTATGAATCCAGCACTTGGAGCGAGATGTTTTTTAGTATTATCATTCGGTGTAAGAATGACAACTTTTGTATATGATGGAGTAACAGGTGCTACACCATTGGCTGTTTTAAAGACAACTGGTGAAGTAGATAGTGTTAAAGAAATGTTTATTGGAAACATTGGTGGAACTATTGGTGAAACTAGTGTTATAGCTCTTCTTATAGGAGCAGCATATTTGCTTGTAAAGAAGGTTATTGATTTTAGAATTCCATTTTTCTACATAGCTTCATTTAGTGCTTTTGTTGTTTTGTTTGGTGATAAGACATTTGACTTTGGTTATTTATTAGCACATTTATGTGGTGGTGGTCTTATCCTTGGTGCTTTCTTTATGGCTACCGATTATGTGACATCACCTATAACACCAGTGGGTAGAATTGTCTACGGTGTAATGCTTGGTATATTAACTGCTATCTTTAGAATATTTGGTCCTAGTGCAGAAGGAGTTTCTTTCGCGATTATTTTTGGTAATTTATTAGTACCATTGATTGATAAGCTTACAAGACCTAGACCATTTGGTTATGTAAATATGAAAAAGAAGGAGGGTAAATAAATGAAGAATTTGATTAAAGACGCCCTTGTTCTTTTTGGAATTACACTTGTTGCAGGACTTCTTTTAGGTGTGGTTTATGAGATTACAAAAGAACCTAGAGCAAAACAAGCAGAGCTTACTAGATTGAATGCATTTAAAACAGTATTTTCAGAGTATTTAGATGAGCATGAAGAGTTTCATCAATTGGATTATAAGAATTTAAGTTTTTCAGATGTGGATTTATCAGAGTTTGAAACACTTGAAAAAGATTTAAAAAAGGCAGGCTTTTCACAGAAAAGTGTTGTGGTAAATGAGGCTGTTAGAGCCGATATTGGTGATAGCTATATAGGATATGCTATTACAGTAACATCAAAAGGAGGATATGGTGGTGATATTAAGTATACTGTCGGTTTCCTTTTAGATGGTACAGTTACAGGTATATCGTATCTTTCTATATCAGAAACAGCTGGTTTAGGTATGGAGGCTAAGAACAAATCGTTTACAGATAAGTTTGTTGGCAAAAAAGGTGGAGCCTTTGTTGTAGATAAAGACAATACAGAAGGACTTCCAAATGAAATAGATGCTATATCAGGTGCGACTATAACAACTAGGGCAGTTACTCAAGGTGTAAATGCCGCATATATTGTCTTTAATAATATTGTAGGAGGTGTTGCCAATGAATAGTGAAAAGAAAACTAATATTTTTACAACAATTACTGAGCGTTTATTCAATGGTATCATAAAGGAAAATCCTACATTTGTTACAATGCTTGGTATGTGTCCAACACTTGCGGTAACAACTTCGTGCATTAATGGTGTTGGAATGGGCTTGACAACAACAGTTGTTCTTGCATTATCTAATGTATTTGTTTCTCTATTAAGAAAAATCATTCCAGATAAGGCTAGAGTGCCTGCATTTATTGTTGTTGTAGCAAGTTTTGTTACTATGGTTCAGTTTTTACTTGAAGCATATTTGCCATCGCTTAATGCTTCATTAGGTATCTACATTCCACTTATAGTTGTTAACTGTATTATTCTTGGTAGAGCGGAATCATATGCCTCTAAGAATCCAGTTATACCATCCCTTTTTGATGGTATAGGAATGGGACTTGGTTTTACTATTGGACTTGGTACACTTGGAGCTTTAAGAGAAATAATAGGTGCCGGCAAGATATTTGGAATTTCAATTATTCCAGATTCAATTGAGCCTATTAGAGTGATTGGTTCAGCACCAGGAGCATTTCTTGTATTAGCATGCTTAGTAGCTATTCAGAATAAAATCAAGTTAGCTTCTGGAAAGAAGGTAAAAGAAGACGCAAGCTGTAACGGCAATTGTTCAGCATGTCATTCTCAGTGTGATAGTAAAGTAGAAGATACAGCAAAGGAGGAAGAGTAAGATGGGTGATTTATTAAAAATTGCAGTTGCTACTGCATTGATAAATAATGTCGTATTAAGCCAGTTCTTAGGTCTTTGTCCGTTTCTTGGTGTATCAAAAAAGACAAAGACAGCAGCTGGTATGGGTGGAGCAGTTATTTTTGTTATGACTATAGCATCTATACTTTGTTATGGTGTATATGATTTTATTCTTGTTCCATTTAATGTAGAATATTTGGAAACAATTGTATTTATTTTATTAATTGCTGCATTAGTTCAGTTTGTAGAGATGTTCTTAAAGAAGTTTAGTCCAGCTTTGTATAAAGCTTTAGGTGTATATCTTCCACTTATTACAACAAACTGTGCAGTTCTTGGTATTGTAATTATCAATGTTCAGAAAGAATATAATTTTATTCAGTCTATAGTTAATGCGTTAGGAACTGCTATTGGATTTACAATTGCTATTGTTATTTTGGCTGGTCTTAGAGAGAAAATGGAGTATAATGATATATCTCCTTCATTTAAGGGAATGCCAATTGTATTAGTTACAGCAGGTCTTATGGCCATTGCATTTAGTGGCTTTAGTGGAATTTTATAAGGAGGTAGGCGTATGAATTTTGTTGGTATATTAATCGCTTGCCTTGTTGTAGGTGTAACAGGATTAATTATTGGTGTTTTACTTGGATATGCAGGTAAAGTATTTGAAGTAGAGATAGACGAAAAAGAAGTTAAGGTTAGAGCCTTGCTTCCTGGAAGTAATTGCGGTGGCTGTGGATATGCAGGTTGTGACGCTATGGCGGAGGCTATTGCTAAGGGACTTGCACCAGCAAATGGTTGTCCAGTAGGTGGCGCAGCAACTGCTGAAGAAATTGCTAAAGTTATGGGAACAGAGGTTTCTACAACTAAGTATGTTGCATACGTTAAGTGCAGTGGTGATTGCGAATCAGCACCAGTTAATTATGAATATTATGGTAATTTAAGTTGCAAAGAAGCAGTTTATGTAACAGGTAATGGTCCTAAGAAATGTTCCTATGGATGTATGGGTTTTGGATCTTGTGTATCGGTATGTGAATTTGATGCTATATCAATAATTGACGGAATCGCAGTAGTAGATAGAGAGAAATGTGTTTCTTGTGGTAAATGTATAAAAGAATGTCCAAAGAAGCTTATTGAATTAGTTCCTTATAATAGCAAGGTATTTGTAGGTTGTAATTCCAAGGATAAGGGCGTTACTGTTAAAGCTGCATGTTCAAAGGGTTGTATTGGCTGTAAATTATGTGAAAAGAATTGTAAGTTTGATGCAATACATGTAGAAGATAACATTGCATATATAGATTATGATAAATGTATCGGATGCGGTGTTTGTGCGATGAAGTGTCCTG
>JAFOCU010000263.1 GCA_017381055.1 Lachnospiraceae bacterium | reverse complement strand
TAATCTTACCCTTCCGTTTGCTTCTAAGATATTTAGACCTATAAAATTCCTAGCAGATATATCAAATGAAGATATATTTTATATTAATGTTGTATGTTTAAAAAGTGATGTTATTAATGTAAAAGAAATTATTATGGATAATGAGAGCGAAAAGCTTAAGATAGACAGTATACAGATAAGTACTATAACAGAGGATAAGTTTAGGGTAAAAGCTAAGCTTGGAGCTAATCATAGTAGAACAGATGATATAGTGATGATTGCGGATAAGATATTTACAAGTGGTGTACTGTCAGTTACATGGGAAAAAGGTGATGAATAAATAATAGCTCTAAGAGAAGCGCTTCTCTTAGAGCTATTTTTCATCATATAGGAAAGTTCTCAATGAGAACTTCCTATATGATAAAAAACGCTCCGCGAGGATGAGCACTCGCACGATAGGAAAATATCAGCTAAAGCTGATCGTGCTCGGCTCGCAAAGCGGAGCAAGTCCCTCTAGATAGAGGGATGTAGGGAGATGATGCGGACTTGTCCGCTTTGTTCTTAATCAAAGCTATCAAACTACTTTTGTTTTTATAAAATAGTAGGTCCATCACTGGTATCAACTACATAGAATTCACATGGATAACCGATTTTTTCTTTGTAGGCTGTACCAACTTGTGTTTTAAAGGTATCTATATAGTCTTTGTGTACAATTGCAACGGCGCATCCACCAAAGCCTGCACCGGTCATTCGTGCGCCTAGAACACCTGGAGCCTTTTGGGCTTCAGCTACAAGAGTATCAAGTTCTATGCCAGTTACTTCATAGTCATTCTTAAGAGATTCATGAGAGTCGTTCATAAGCTTACCAAATTGTGCGATGTCATTATTTTTTAATGCAGTAACAGCTTTGATAGTTCTTTGGTTTTCGTAAACAGCATGTTTTGCTCGTTTCGTTCGTACTGAACTATTTATAGCATTTTTATGTTCTTCAAAAAGTTCTTCAGTTAGTTGTCCAAGATTTTCAATATTAATAACTGACTGTAATTCTTTTAAGGCTTCCTCACATTCTGCTCTTCGTTCATTATATTTTGATTCTCCTAAGCCTCTTTTTTTGCAAGTATTCATAATGACAATTTGTTCGTTTTCTAAGGTTATTGGTACATAATTATATTCTAGATTGGCTGTGTCTAAAAAGATTGCGTGATTTTTTTTGCCCATAGATATAGCAAATTGATCCATGATACCGCAGTTAACTTTATTATAATTATTTTCTGCAAATTGTCCTATCAAAGCATTCTCAATTGAATCAAAGGAAAAGTTATACATATCTTTAAGAACAAATCCTGTAAGTATTTCAATTGATGCTGAGGACGATAGTCCAGAACCATTAGGGATATTTCCGTGATATAAAATATCCATACCAGTTGTAACATTATAGCCTTTTTTCTTTAATGCCCAGATAACACCTTTTGGATAGTTTGTCCATCTATCAGCTTTATTGTAGACTAGATTGTCTAAAGAACATTCTATAATCCCTAGCCTCTTAAAGTTGGTTGAATAGAATCGAAGGAGGTTATCCTCTCGTTTTCTTGCTACGGCGTATGTACCAATGCTGAGAGCGCAAGGGAAAACATGACCGCCATTGTAATCAGTGTGTTCGCCAATTAAATTAACTCTTCCAGGAGCAAAGTATACCTTAGCATTTTTGTTATTGCCAAAGACATTAATAAATTTTTCCATAAGATGCTTTTTCATATATCGTTCCTCATAATATTTTCTACGTATTTAATATATATTATTTTATATAATATGAGCTTAATTATCAATAGAAATATATTATTTTAGTGCGTTAAATGGAAACTTATGATATAATAAAATCATTATTTTTACAGTGAGGATAAGAGATGATAGAGAACAAAAAAATAAGGAATGTTTTTTATGTGGCCCTTGTATTGGATTTGATATTATTAGTGACCATAGGATTGTTTGTGCGTATATATAACACTTATGATTTGAAATTTAGTATTTCGGATGGTAGTGTAATAAATCTTGAGTATGGAGAAGAATATAATAAAAATGATATAGTTGCATTTTATAGTGGAACTATATTGGATGAACAAGAAGAGGTTCCGGTAGAGGCTATAGGAAGTGTGGATACTAGTAAGCTTGGTAGACATGAGGTGATTTATCGAGCGACATTCAATGATTTAACAAAGGATATTAAGGTAATATATGTTGTTGATGATACTACACCACCGGAAATTCAATTAGTTACAAATGAGGATAGCTTTACAAGGCCTATAGATTTATATGATGAAGAAGGTTTTGCTGCTTTTGATAATTATGATGGAGATATAACAGATAAGGTTATTAGAGAAGAAAAGGATGGAATTGTAACATATACAGTAAGTGATAGTCAGGGTAATATTACTACTGTGGAAAGAGTTATTATATATAATGATATTGTGGCGCCTGTTATTACGTTGAATGGTAATGCTGATATAAACGTTAGTATAGGCAATGAATATATAGAAGAAGGCTATGTGGCTTTAGATGATTGTGATGGCGATATTACGGATAAGGTTATAGTTGAAGGGGATGTTGATACGTCTATACCAGGTAGTTATAAAATTGAATATAAGGTGCAGGATTCATATGGAAATACATGTAGTGTTATAAGAAATATAAGTGTGGCAGATTATGAACCGCCTACGATTACATTGAAGGGTAGTAAAAAAGAATATATAAAAGTTGGTACTGAATATACGGAAAAAGGATTCGAAGCATTTGATAATGTAGAGGG
>JAFOCU010000262.1 GCA_017381055.1 Lachnospiraceae bacterium | reverse complement strand
TGTAGAAAAAAGAAATCCATTTTTGATTCATAGTAAGCTTGGAGTAGTACATGCTAAGAAGTTATATGGCGTAGATGATGAAGATATTATTTCATCTATAAGATTTCATACAACAGGTAAGCCAGATATGACTATGCTTGAAAAAATCATTTTTATAGCTGATTATATTGAACCAGGAAGAGATAAAGCACCTAACCTTAAGGAAATACGTAAAATGTCTTTTATAGATATTGATGAGGCAATGTATATGATTCTTAAGGATACATTAGATTATTTAGATAAAGGCGAAGGTGAAAAGGATGAGTTGACTAGAGATACTTACCTTTTCTACAAAAATATACATGATATGAAACAGGAGGACAAGTAAATGGAACAGACTATTAAAGCAGTTTATAATGCTCTTGATGATAAGAAGGGTATAGATATTAAGGTTCTTGATATAAGCGAGATATCTGTTATGGCAGATTATTTTATTATCGCAAGTGGTTCTAATAAGAGCCAGGTTCAGGCTCTTGCAGATAATGTAGAGGAAGAGATGTTAAAGTTAGATATCCATTGCAAACAGGTTGAGGGGTATCCTTCAGGAAATTGGATTTTAATGGATTACGGCGATTTTATTGTACATGTATTTAATCAGGATGACAGATTATTCTACGATTTAGAGAGAATCTGGAAGGATGGTAAACTCGTAGAAATAGAGATGTAGCTGAATAAATCAAGGTAAAGGGTATGAAGCTTAACATCAAGGCTTATTATGCAAAATTAATCCTGTAAATGGCGGACCATCTACGGATGTATTTAAGAAAACACTTGGCGAGGAAAAAGGAAAGATGAGACATACAATATGAAAACAAATGATCAATTAACAATTTATACACGTCCATTTGTAAGGGCAATTTTTGCTACTATTTGTTGTCTTTTATGGGGTAGTGCATTTCCTGCGATTAAATTAGGATATCGGTGGTTTGATATCATGGCGGATGAAACAGGCACGCAAATATTGTTTGCAGGATGCCGTTTTACTTTGGCGGGAATATTAACTGTTGTTATAGGAAGTATCTTGGCACGAAAAGTATTGTTACCTAAGAGAGAATCTTTTAAAAAGATAGCAATATTATCTATATTTCAAACTTCCTTGCATTATTTATGCTTTTATGTAGGATTGGCACATACAACCGGAGTAAAGTCTTCTATTTTAAATGGTATCAGTGTGTTTGTAGCAATTATGATTGCAGCACTAGTGTTTAAGCAAGAAAAATTGACAAAGATTAAAATATTAGGAAGTATATTAGGATTTTGTGGTATTGCATTGGTCAATTTAAATGGTACAGGACTGGACTTTAACTTTCAGATGCAGGGAGAAGGAATGATTATTTTGTCTACAGTATGTTATGGTATATCCTCTGCACTGATTCGTATGTACGGAAAAGATGAAAATCCAGTGGTCTTAAGTGGCTATCAGTTTACACTTGGTGGTATAGTCATGATAGTTATAGGTTATTTAACAGGCGGCAAGTTGAATGTATGTACAGGAAAAGGTATAGCAATATTAATCTATCTGGCATTTGTATCTGCGATTGCATACACTTTATGGTCTCTTTTATTACGCTATAATGATGTATCTAAAGTTGCTGTATTCGGTTGCTTGAATCCGGTGTTTGGAGCGATTCTTTCTGCATTTATATTAAAAGAAAGCGCGCAGGGGTTTGGAATAAAAGAAGCAATTGCGCTTGTATTGATTTCAGGAGGAATTTTTATTGTGCAGAAAAATAAATGTAAAAGTTAATAGTTCTATAAATTTGATGTTGTAGAAAAGGAGAATATAAAAATGAGTGACAACATATCCGAAAAGGAAAGAAAAGAATTGAACAAAAAGCTTATAAAAAGAACTCTTGTTAGCGAAATCAAAAATGTATAGTACTATAGCCAATGCATTAATAAAATGCATTGGCTATTTGTTTATTAAAGATATTATACAAATCTTCTGTATAAACTTATAACCTTACCTAAAATCTTACAATCCGGAACGATAATAGGGTCCATAGAATCATTCTCTGGCTGTAAACGAATATGTCCATCTTCCTTATAGAAAGTCTTAACTGTAGCAGAATCATCTACTAAAGCAACGATTATTTCACCATTTCTAGCAGTGTTTTTCTTTTCTACAACAATCCAGTCACCTTCAAAGATACCAACGTTAATCATACTTTCACCTTTAACTTCAAGCATAAATACGTCATTATTTGGCATAAATTCCATAGGGATAGGGAAGTAGTTCTCAATATTCTGAGTTGCTAAAAGTGGCTCTCCTGCAGCTACACGGCCAACGATAGGTACGTTAACAACCTCGCGACCAGTAAGACTGAAATTCTCATCGATAATCTCAATAGCTCTAGGCTTAGTAGGATCTCGTCTAATATATCCATTCTTCTCTAAAGTCTCAAGATGTGCGTGAACTGAAGATGTAGACTTTAGGTTTACTGCATTACAAATATCTCTTACAGTTGGGGGATATCCCTTGCTTAAAAGCTCACTCTTAATAAATTCTAAGATATCCGATTGCTTTTGTGTTATCTTACCATAAGACATAATATAAACCTCCTTAAATATATGTATAAATTATTTTTTCTAGCTTGTTAAAATCAGTATACCATACCTTTGTTCGATTTGCAAACATTTGTTCTGAAAATCTATTGACAAACAGTTGTTCGGATGTTATTATATAGAAAACAGCAAACAACTGTTCGGAAAATACGTTCGAACAATTAAGAAAAGGAGTGCAAAGTATGGAGAATAGAGTAAAGTATAGAAGTAGAAGAAATAGAAAATCTAGAACACAGGCTTTAAGAATGAGTAAGATTAAGAAATCTTTTTTTACATGTCTTATTGTATTTATGTGCTTTGCAGCCATTAATGGTGTTAGTGCCAGTGGAAGTGTAAAAGATGTTGACAAGCAGTATCGTTCGATTCTTATTTCAGAGGGTGATACATTATGGGATATAGCGGATGAGCATAATGATAAAAGTTTATCTGATATGTCTAATAAGGAATACATTAAAGAAATAGAGAGTATTAATAAGATAAATAGTGATAATATTACAGCTGGTAATTACATAATTGTACCGATATTTGTCGCAGTAGAATAAAATATATTTTCAAATATGATTTTCACACATAACAAAGGATGAGCATTATTGTTGACGCTCATCCTTTTCTCTTAATTGAACCGCATTACGTATCTTTAATCTACGTTCGTCATCTATAGCAGCGTAGTGCTTTTTAGTTGTATTTACATCCTTATGACCTAAGACATCTGCTACGAGATAAATATCACCGGTCTCTTTATATAATTGAGTTCCATATGTACTTCTTAGTTTATGAGGTGTAATATGCTTAACAGTAGTAGTAAGCATTGCATATTTCTTTACAAGAAGCTCCACAGCACGCACACTGATTCGTCTGTTTTTGGATGAAATAAAGAGTGCATCGGCATCTTCTTCAACAGGTTTAAATATTTGTGTTCTTTGCTCCATATATTCCATTAAAGCGGCTTCGACCTCATCACCAAAGTAAACGATATCTTCTTTATGTCCTTTACGCATAATCTTTACACAACCATTATCAAAATCTACGTCGTTAATATTGATTCCAACACATTCGGATACTCGAATTCCAGTGCCAAGTAGAAGAGTAAGAAGTGCTACGTCACGAAGCTTTGTCTTTTCATGGGATTCCTTTTGCTTCTTTGTGAGTTTAGCACCTGATTCTGCCTGGTCTAGCATATCGGCTACTTCGTTAGGATCAAGGCGTGTGATTTCTTTTTGCCTTAGCTTTGGTGTGGCAACCTTAGAAGTAGGATTTTGAGTTACCATATCGTGACAATATAGGTAGTTATATAACATTCTAAGGGCTGAGAATTTTCTTTTTACACCTTGTTCTTTGTTCATATATTCGATATCGTCTTTATTATACATTTGTAGGTATACAAGATAATCTTCTATATCAACAGTGGCTAAATTATTAAATAAATCTAGTTTGATTTCGCATATTTCTTTATTTTTGTACATAGGGTTATGCTCCTTTATAAAGTTAAAGAATATTCTTAAATCGTACGCATAACCAAGGCGTGTAGATGGAGCAGTAGTTGCAGAAATTCCACGAAAGAAAGTTTCGCAAAAAGGTGGTAATTCCTTACTGAGCTCACGTAATTTAGCGATTATCTCTTTATCCTTTTGTGCTTGATATGTTTTATCATTTTTTGCCATAATAAGTCTCCCACAATAGTTTATGTGTCGTTCTGTGTATTATTAGTGCTTTTTGTGCTTTTTGAATAATCGTAGTTGTTACACAACTGCGATTTAGTCCTAGGTTTCTTAGGATTTCTAATTGGCCATCCTTTAATATTACCTTCAAGTATAGCTGTGAAAAATCTCTCGCGGATACCAGGATATTCTTTATTTAATCCGTTTATTAAATCCTTAACGTATTGGCGCTTTGTATGACCATCAACAGGGCAAGGATTCTTAGCTACAGGAAGGTCCATTTTGTTCTGGAAGCCCTTTATATCGTATTCACTAGCATACATAAGAGGTCTTATAAGCGTAAGACCTGTCTTATCAAGATATGACTTTGGTGAGAAAGAGTAAAATCTGCCTTCGAAGATAAGTGAAAGCATCATTGTCTCGATAATGTCATCTCTGTGATGAGCGTATGCTATTTTATTACAGCCGATTTCTAAAGCCTTGTCATTTAATGCACCTTTACGCATTTTTGCACATAATGAACAAGGATTTGACTCTTTACGATCATTAAAGATAATGTCGCCAATCTCAGTTTTAACTATATGATATTCAATATCCATAGATTTACATAACTCAGTTATCTCATCTAGCTTTTGGATACCTAAACCTAAATCAACAGTAATTGCTTTTAATTCGAATTTTTTAGGATAAAATCTCTTCAAGCCATGGAGAGCGTAGAGTAGTGTAAGACTGTCTTTTCCACCAGATATACCGATGGCGATAACATCACCTTCGTCTATCATATCGAAGTCATCTACACCACGACGAGTAAAGCTTAATAATTGTTGTAATTTCATATGGATAATTCCTTTCTTAGGTTAAACTTTTTGGTACATATATTTTCTAAAACATTGCTATCTAAATTGACGAAAATGGAAAAATAAACTATAATTTACTATGTATGTTGATTACATAAACATATAGTATTTTAGGAGGTAGAGTAGCAATGAACAAGACAAAATTAGGTATTTCTACAAACTTAATGGCAGCTTTAGTATTCATGTTAGCAATCGTAACAACATTTGTTAGCAGTGATATGTCTTTAGCTTTAGCATTTGTTTTAGTAGTAGCTTACATTCTTTGGAAAGAGGAAGATTTATGGCTTAAGAGCTGTGCTGTTAAGTCAGTAGCTATCGTTTTAGTATTTATGCTTTTACCATTTGCATTTGGTTTTGTAAACGATATATTTGAATTCCTTAATTTCTTCTTACAGTTTGCTGATTTCAGACTTTATGATAAGTTTGGTATTATGGCATTCATCCAGAACATAGTTTATGTTTTTGAGAAGCTTTTCTTACTTTTATTAGCTGTTAAGGCTCTTAAAGGTCAGACTGTTAAGATTCCAGTTGTTGATAAAATGGTAGCTAAGCATATTCAGTAATTGAATAAAATGCCAAAAGAGTACTAAGCATTTATGTTTAGTTAGACACACACCACTTCGCAAAACGCAGGTTTTACGAAGTGGTGTTATTATTTTACCATAAGATATTCACTTAAATCAAGTTTTTTAATAAAGTTACGAAAATAACTGTTTTCCTATACGTTCACCCATTTTAACAGCTGTTTCATAACCGTTCTTTGTGTTTTCGATTAAATCGTCATCGATTTCCACGGCATCCTTTTTAAATAATAAAACAATTGTTGAACCGCCGAATTCAAATTTACCTTTTTCGTCACCACGATGTATACATGCAACCTGATCATAATTAACTATTTTACCAACCATTAATGCACCAACTTCAATCTGCATAACCTTACCAAAGTTTTCTGTGTGTAATAACGAACATTCTCTAGAATTTTCCTTGTAAATGTCATAATATTCGCATGCAACAGGATTTACTGTATGTAATACGCCTGGAATATATTTATTTGTTGTTTTGTAGCCATTATCTATATAACAATATCTATGATAATTATCTACGCATAATCTTATAATTACACATGTACCGCCTTTATAATAATTTGCAGCCTTCTTACTATGTGTAAGGCTTTCTACTGTATAATATGAATCCTTAATATTGAATGTCATATTGTCGTCGATTTCATATACGCTAACACGTCCATCTGATGGGCTTATAAGAACTTCTTTATCACGATTAATAAAACGTTTACCAGGCTTTAAATCTCTTGTAAAAAAGTCGTTAAATGATGCGTACGCACGTTCGGTATAATCAGACATATCAATATTATTAGCCTTAATGAATGGTTTAACCAATAATGATGATAATTTTGTGCTTAAAAAAGCGCCTCCAAGTTTTGAAATACATGGGTTTATAAGTATTTTTAAGAATTTTCTACCTATACTTGTTCCGTATAAATTCTTTAAAAAATTATCTTGTCCGTTATCCTTATGTACAATTCGTCCTTCTCTGTC
>JAFOCU010000261.1 GCA_017381055.1 Lachnospiraceae bacterium | reverse complement strand
CTTGATGAGGATGGATTTATCTTCCTTGTGGATAGAAAGAAGGATGTTATCGTAAGTGGTGGAGAAAATATTTATCCAGTTCAGATAGAAGATTTCATCCGTAAGTTTGATAAGGTAAAGGACGTAGCGGTTATTGGACTCTCGGATAGAAGACTTGGAGAGAAGACAGCAGCTATTATCGAGATAAAGGACGGCATGGAGTGCAGTGTAGAAGAAATCGAAACCTTCTGCTTAGAGCTTCCAAGATATAAGCGTCCAAAGGAAATTATTTTTGCAGAGATACCAAGAAATGCAACAGGTAAGATAGAGAAGCCAAGACTTAGAAAAATGTATGGTGCAGATAATCTTGTTGCAAAAGAAAATATGGCATAAATTTCAAGGGTTGTACTTTTGTACAGCCCTTTTTTACCTTATAAATTTTGTCGATTGTTGTTGAAAAAAATCTGAAAATATGATATGATGCTCATAAGTTGTATACGTATTGTGAAAAATAGCATAATAAAGGAGAGCGTGCATGAATTTAAAAGAAAAACTTAAGAATTTAAAGGTAGGGCAAAAGCTTAAAAAGTCCTACGACACTATAATTATAGCAGTTATTGTTATGAGTGTAGTAGCGCTTATTGGTATGGTGCTTATTAACTTGAGAGTAAAATCTTTTAGAGATGAAGCATTCACAAATATGCAGATTCAGTTGGAGATTAAGAAGGATATTCAAGAGATTGCCAAGGTTGTAATATGGTCTACTGCCGTTACAGATAAGAATAAGGTGGCAGAGAAGATAACTGAGGCAGATAAGATTATGGAGAAAATCCTTGATGAAGCTGATAAGTTAGAGAAAAGCTTTGATGATGAGAAACTTACAAAGGAACTCCATGTAGCTATCAATGACATGAAGATAGCCCAAATCGAGGTAGTTGCCAAAGCTAGAGCTGGACATAACAGAGAGGCTTTTGAGTATCTTGAGAAAAATTATGCAAATACAAACGAAGCTGTTACTCAGGTGCTAAATGAAATTGGTAAAGAGACAGAAGCGCAGGCTCAGTCGGCTTATATGTTTACTATGATTTTGGGAATTGCTGTAACAGTTATAGTATTAGTGATAGGTCTTGGAACAGTGTATATTTCACTTAAGTATTCTAAGGTTATCACTGAGATGATAGTTACACCTATTGAAGAGATTCGTAAAGCAGCTCGTAAGCTTAGAAAGGGTAGACTTGATGCAATTATTGAGTACTCAAGTGAGGACGAGCTAGGTGCGTTGGCTGATGACTTTAGAGCAGCTTGTGTTCAGATGAGAGATGTTATCGAGGATGCAGGATATATGCTTAAGGAGATGGCAGCAGGTAACTTCAATGTAGATTCACAAGTTGAAGATGCATATGTGGGTGAATTTAAGCTTATCATAAAGAGTGTTAGAAAGCTTAATTGTGAATTAGATGCTACATTACGTCAGATTAATGAGGCAGCAGCACAGGTTACTATGGGTGCTGAGCAGTTATCCCACAGTGCACAGGCGCTTGCAGATGGTGCAACAGATCAGGCTGGAGCAGTTGAAGAGCTTACAGCAACTATTGAGAATGTATCGAATATCGCAGATGAGTCTGCTGATAATGCAGTTGAGGCAGCTGGCAGCAGTAAGGAATCAGCTGAAGAGGCTGTTAAGAGTCGTCAGGAAATGGATGAACTCGTTGCAGCTATGGGACGTATCACAGAGACATCTAAGGAAATTGAAAAGATTATCGCAACTATTGAAGAGATTGCATCGCAGACAAACCTTCTTTCACTTAATGCTTCTATCGAGGCGGCTAGAGCAGGTGAGGCAGGTAGAGGCTTCGCAGTAGTAGCTCAGCAGGTAGGAAAGCTTGCTGCAGATAGTGCTCAGTCAGCGGTTATGACTAGAACACTTGTAAGTAAATCATTAGAAGAGATTTCTGCAGGTAATGAAATCGCACAGAGAACGATGGAAGCTATCGCATATGTACTTGAGAGCATGGAACAGTTTGCTATGATGGCTGCTAGTTCGGCAGATGCATCAAAGACACAGGCTATGATGCTTGGAGAAGTACATACAGGTATCGAGCAGATTACATCTGTTGTTGAGAATAACTCAGCATCAGCTCAGGAGACATCAGCAGTTAGTGAAGAGCTTTCGGCTCAGGCAGAATCTCTTAAGGGCATGGTAGAAGCCTTCGAGCTTAGAACAGAAGCAGTTGATTATGCTGACTATGGATATAGCGAAGATGACTCAGACCTATATGACGAGGAAGATGAGGATGATTTAGACGATATAGAGCCTTCTACATATGAAGAAGTGGCAGAAGTAGAAGAAACAGAAGCAGATGCTACAGAAGATGCAGAGAATGTAGAGAATGTAGAAGAGACAGCGACTGAGGAAGAAACAGAAGCTGAGATGAGCGAAGAAGTGGATGCTACAGAAGATGCAGAGTATGTAGAAGATGAAGTTGCTGATGTGGTAGAAGCAGTAGAAGAGGAGACATACACAGAGGAAGCATATGTAGAGTATGACAGTGAGGTTATGCCAGATACTTCCGGAGAAGAACCAGAGTTATCTATAGGCTCAGAAGATTCAGAATTCGATATTTGGTCTAATACAGAAGAAGAATAATGACGAATAGACACCTTCAACAAAGTTGGAGGTGTTTTTTTGTGCAGAATGTAGAGTGTTTTTGTTGAAAAATAGTGATATTATTATATTCGGTAAAAAGGGTAAAAGGAGAATTGCGATGTACGATTATCTAGTAGTGGGAGCAGGTCTATACGGAGCTGTATTCGCTCGTCAAGCAAAAGATAATGGGAAGTCTGTTCTAGTTATAGATAAGAGACCACATATAGCAGGTAATATCTATACAGAAGAGATAGCGGGTATAAATGTTCATAAATACGGGGCTCATATTTTCCATACAAATGATAAAGAGGTGTGGGATTATGTTAATCGTTTTGCGACATTTAATCGTTTCACCAATTCACCTGTTGCAAATTATAAGGGAGAGATATATTCTCTACCGTTTAATATGTACACCTTTAATAAGATGTGGGGAGTTGTGACCCCGAAGGAAGCTGCTGAAAAGATAAAAGAACAGGTTGCGGCAGCTGGTATAAAAGAACCGAAAAATCTTGAGGAACAAGCAATCAGTCTTGTTGGTACAGATATCTATGAAAAGTTAATAAAAGGATATACAGAGAAACAGTGGGGAAGAGACTGTAAAGATTTACCATCGTTTATCATAAAGAGACTGCCGGTGAGATTCTCTTATGATAACAATTATTTTAATGCTTTATATCAGGGAATTCCTATGGGAGGATATACAAAGTTTGTTGAAAATATGTTAGATGGTATAGAGGTAAGATTGTCGGAAGATTATCTTGAGAAAAAAGAAGAATATGATAATCTTGCGAAGAAGATTGTATATACAGGTCCTATAGATGCCTATTTTGGTTATTCATTAGGAACATTGGAGTACAGATCTGTTAGATTTGAAACAGAGGTATTAGATACAGATAACTTCCAAGGAAATGCAGCAGTTAATTATACTGATAGAGAGACACCATGGACAAGAATAATAGAGCATAAGTGGTTTGAGTTTGGCGGTCAAGATAAGACAGTTATAAGTAAGGAGTATAGTTCGGAGTGGAAGTT
>JAFOCU010000260.1 GCA_017381055.1 Lachnospiraceae bacterium | reverse complement strand
TATCAAACAAATCATTGACAAAAATAGGGGTGTTTAGTATAATGTACAAGACGAACTAGATTTGTTAAAATTAGGAAAGCGAGAGGAATAAGTATGTCACAGATTAATTTAGAAAAGTATGGTATTACTGGTAGCACAGAAATCGTTTACAATCCTTCTTACGAAGTATTATTCGAAGAGGAGACAAAGGCTGGCTTAGAAGGTTATGAAGTTGGTCAGGATACAGAACTTGGTGCTGTTAACGTAATGACAGGTATTTATACAGGACGTTCACCTAAGGATAAGTACATCGTTATGGATGAGAATTCTAAGGATACAGTATGGTGGACAACAGATGAGTACAAGAACGACAATCATCCAATGTCAGTAGAGACATGGAGCGTTCTTAAGGATATCGCTATGAAGGAGCTCTCAAACAAGAGATTATTCGTAGTAGATGCATTCTGTGGTGCAAACGCTGACACAAGAATGGCAGTACGTTTCATCGTAGAAGTAGCTTGGCAGGCACATTTCGTAAAGAATATGTTCATCCAGCCAACAGAGGAAGAGCTTGCAAACTTCGAGCCAGATTTCGTAGTTTACAATGCTTCTAAGGCAAAGGTTGAAAATTTCAAAGAATTAGGACTTAACTCTGAAACTGCTGTTGCATTCAACATCACAAGCAGAGAGCAGGTTATCCTTAATACATGGTACGGCGGAGAGATGAAGAAGGGTATGTTCTCTATGATGAACTACTACCTCCCATTAAAGGGTATCGCTTCAATGCACTGTTCAGCAAACACAGATATGAACGGTGAGAATACAGCTATTTTCTTCGGTCTTTCAGGTACAGGTAAGACAACATTATCTACAGATCCTAAGCGTCTCCTTATCGGTGATGACGAGCATGGTTGGGATGACAATGGTGTATTCAACTTCGAAGGTGGTTGCTACGCTAAGGTTATCAACCTTGATAAGGAATCTGAGCCAGATATCTACAAGGCTATCAAGAGAAACGCTCTTTTAGAGAACGTTACTGTTGATGCTAATGGTAAGATTGATTTCAACGATGGTAGTGTAACAGAGAATACTCGTGTTTCTTACCCAATCAATCATATTGACAATATCGTACGTCCAATTTCAGCTGCTCCAGCTGCTAAGAATGTAATCTTCCTTTCAGCTGATGCATTCGGAGTACTTCCTCCAGTTTCTGTTCTTACACCAGAGCAGACAAAGTACTACTTCTTATCTGGATTTACAGCAAAGCTTGCTGGTACAGAGCGTGGTATTACAGAGCCAACTCCTACATTCTCAGCTTGTTTTGGTCAGGCATTCTTAGAGTTACATCCAACAAAGTATGCTGAAGAATTAGTTAAGAAGATGGAAGTAAGTGGAGCTAAGGCTTACTTAGTTAACACAGGATGGAATGGTACAGGTAAGAGAATCTCTATTAAGGATACACGTGGTATCATCGATGCAATCCTTAACGGAGACATCGAGAAGGCTGATACAAAGACAATCCCATTCTTCAACTTCGAAGTTCCAACAGAGCTTCCAGGTGTTGATACAAACATCCTTGATCCTCGTAACACATATGCAGATGCTTCTGAGTGGGAGACAAAGGCTAAGGATCTTGCTAGCCGTTTCAACAAGAACTTTGCTAAGTACGAAGGTAACGAAGCTGGTAAGGCATTAGTAAGTGCTGGTCCACAGTTATAAGACATACTTATAAAAAGATAAATATTAAAGGAAGTCGTTTTACGGCTTCCTTTTTTGTATGCGTTTCTTAATATAATCAGTTTTATTCACTTTTCTTTTTTATCTTAAGGTGCTATAATTAGCCTATTATGTGATAAAAAAGGAGTTAAATTATGGCTGTTTTTGATTTTAGTAATTCCCCAAGTGATAATAAAGAGGCTATATGTACATATGAGACATTTGCTTCAAATGAATCAGAAGCTACAGAGGATAATCCTATTCTTGTTCTTGATAATAAAAATAAGAAGTGGTCTCATCATTCAGTAGGTAAGTTTACAAATCCTATTAAGAGAACATCTTTTGAGTTTGAGGAAGAGGATGGAGTGGTAAGCGCTGATATCTTAAAGATTGATTCAAGATTTGTAAGTCTTCTTCAGTGGCTTGGAGAAAATCATATAAATGTTCGTCTTTCTGGTGTTAATAAAGAGGATGGATATGCAGTATATAAGATTCGTGAGATAGCATTCGGCGGTGGTACAAAGCTTTCAGCTGAAGATGGTTTCTTACAGTTTATGATTGAAAGATTACTTTCTAGCAATGCGCCTTCAGAGGAAGAGGTAGATGAAGAAACATTGGAAATGGGTGATAGTATGAAGCTTACTAGCATTCAGAGTATCACTGATTTTATGAATTGCGCAGGCAGAACATTGCCAGATAATATAAGACTTTGGGCTAGAAGAAATTTAGCAGTTGCTCGTTCTAATGAGGTTTCTCCAGAGGAGAAGAGACATGCCCAGAGAGCTTTATCTATTATGATGAACATCAAGTGGAAGAATAACTATTTTAAGGCTATTGATCCAAAAGAAGCTCGTCGTATTTTAGATGAAGAGTTGTACGGAATGGAGCAGGTTAAGCAGCGTATTATAGAGACAGTAATCCAGATTAATAGAACACATACACTTCCTGCATATGGTATCCTTCTTGTAGGCCCTGCTGGTACAGGTAAGTCGCAGATTGCTTATGCGGTTGCACGTATCCTTAAGCTTCCTTGGACAACGCTTGATATGAGTTCGATTAATGACCCAGAACAGCTTACAGGTAGCTCTAGAGTATATGCCAATGCGAAGCCTGGTATTATCATGGAAGCATTTTCTATGGCAGGTGAATCAAACCTTGTATTTATTATAAATGAGCTTGATAAGGCAGCATCAGGTAAGGGTAATGGTAATCCTGCAGACGTATTATTAACACTTCTTGACAACTTAGGATTTACAGATAACTATATGGAATGTATGATTCCAACAGTAGGCGTATATCCTATAGCTACAGCTAATGATAAGTCTATGATTAGTGCACCTCTTATGTCTAGATTTGCTGTAATTGAGATACCAGATTATACACCAGAGGAGAAGAAGGTTATTTTCTCTAAGTTTGCATTGCCAAAGGTGTTAAAGAGAATGGGCCTTAATGCTTCAGAATGTGTATTAACAGATGAAGGCTTAGATGCGATTATTGATGTATTTTCAAATACTTCGGGAATTCGTGACTTAGAGCAGGCTGCAGAGCATATAGCAGCTAATTCACTTTATCAAATTGAGGTTGATAAGGTTGATAGTGTTAAGGTTACTGCGGAAATGGTTAGAAAATTATTTGGCTAAATTTGAATGTAATAAATTTGACATAAATATAATTTGACATGTTAGATTTTATTTGTTATAGTTTAGAAGTCGTGAAGACGACTATCCGGATAATAAAACAAAAAATTGAATAGCACAGAAATTAATCGCAGTTGCTTTGCAACTACGATTTTATACCCGGGGTGTTGCGTAACGCAGCTGAGACGGCATAGAGCCGGACCCGTTTAACCTGATGCGGTTCATACCGCCGTAGGGAGTGTATATGTTAGATAAAGTATATATAGACTCTCTAGAAGTATTGGGATACATCTAGAGAGTTTTTTATCGCATTTATATAAACTCCTGAAGGCTGTTAAAAATTTATTTAAAGCTGAGAAAGGAGTTTTTTTATTATGAATGCAAGTGTTGCTATCCAGGTATTGCCTGGTGTTCAAGGAGAAGATGAAGTTATAAGAATTGTAGATGAGGTTATAGAATATATTAAATCTACTGGGTTAAATTATTATGTGGGGCCTTGTGAAACTGCAATTGAAGGCGATTATGATACTTTGATGGAGGTTGTTAAAAATTGTCAGTTAGTAGCTACTAAAGCAGGGTGCAAAAGTGTAAATACATACGTGAAGATTTCGTATAAAACAGAAGGAGATGTGCTTACCATTGAGAAGAAAGTTACAAAGCATCATAAATAGTGTGCCAGCAGTAATGGCAATAATATCGTTAATATTCTTATGGCATTATCTAAGTGTGAATAATGTTGTTCCATCATATATGCTACCAAAGCCAATGGATGTATTTAATGTATTAATAGAAGAAAAGGACATATTATTTGAACATGCATTAATTACATTACAAGAAGCTTTTTGGGGTTTAGGAATAGGTATTGGATTAGGATTTGTTATAGCAACAATTATGGATGAATGGGATTTTCTTTATAAAGCAATTTATCCGATTATGGTTATCACACAAACTATTCCAACTATTGCCATTGCGCCGCTGTTGGTACTTTGGATGGGATTTGGAATGGAACCTAAGATAACTCTAGTAGTTTTAACTACATTTTTTCCTATAGCGGTTGGGCTGCTTGATGGATATAAAAGTGTTGATAAGGATGAGGTTAATTTACTTCGTTCTATGGGGGCTGGAAAGTTTAAGATATTCAAGTATGTTAAGCTACCAAATGCATTACCACATTTCTTTTCAGGACTTAAGATTTCTGCTTCTTACGCAATAGTTGGTGCTGTTATTTCAGAATGGCTAGGAGGTTTTGAAGGTCTTGGAGTGTATATGACTAGAGTTAAGAAGGCATATGCTTTTGATAGGATGTTTGCTGTAATTATAGTTATTGTTGCTATTAGTTTACTGCTTATGAAACTTGTAAATATACTTAGGAAAATGGTTATGCCATGGGAATGTAAAACTCAAAATAAATAATTATAGTAAAGGTGATGTTAAATTATGAAAAATAAAAAATTGATTGTTATATTTTTATGTGTTGTATGTGTAATGTCAATATTTGCTTGCGGTAAGAAATCTAAGAGCTCAGGAAAAGATATAACAATTTGTCTTGATTGGACACCGAATACTAATCATACAGGAATTTATGTAGCTTTAGCTAAAGGGTATTACAAGGATGCTGGATTGAACGTTACTATAGTTCAGCCACCAGAAGGTGGGGCGACGCTTATGTGTGCAAGTGGTGAAGCACAGTTTGCTATAGATGCTCAAGATACATTAGCGGCAGCATTTGATAGGGAGAATCCTTTAGATGTAACTGCTGTGGCACCAATTTTACAGCATAATACGTCTGGTATTTTATCAAGAAAGGGTGATGGAATAACTTCACCTAAGGGGCTTGCAGGAAAGTATTATTCAACATGGGATTCACCTATTGAGTTAGCTATTATTAAATATTGTATGGAGAAGGATGGAGCAGATTTTGAGTCATTAGCCTTACTACCTAACAATATTACAAATGAGCCTGCTGCATTGGAAGCTTTACAAACTGACGCTATTTGGATTTTTTATGGATGGAGCGGTATAAATGCTGAACTTTCAGAGGTGGAATGCGACTACTTTGCTTTTAAGGATATTGCACCGGAGCTAGATTATTATACTCCTGTAATTATAGCGAATAATGATTATTTAGATCGTTATAGCAAGGAAGCTAAAGCTTTTATGGAGGCGACAGCTAAGGGATATGAATTTGCTGCTGCTAATCCTATAGAGGCTGCGGATATTTTATTGGATGGAGATAATACTGGAGCTTTATTTGGGGCTATGGATTTGGTATACGCATCCCAAGAATGGATAGGAGAGCAGTATTTAGATGAAGATGGAAAATGGGGCACAATGGATGAGGAACGTTGGAATACATTTTATAAGTGGTTGTATGAAAATCAGTTAACTCAAAGAGATTTGACTGGTTTAGGGTATAATACTGATTGGAGTAAGAGTGATGAGTGAGATAGAGCTTTCAACTAAGGCTTTAAGTAAGTCCTATGACGGAAGGTTGATAATCGATGATATTAATATAAAGCTTAATAAAAATGAAGTGGTATCAATTATCGGAGTAAGTGGAAGTGGTAAAACTACTTTGTTTAATCTGTTATCAGGACTAGAAATGCCAGATGCTGGGCATGT
>JAFOCU010000259.1 GCA_017381055.1 Lachnospiraceae bacterium | reverse complement strand
GTAACAACACTTATAGGAATACCCTTATATGCTGGTCCAAATAAAACATCAAAATCATCACCATATGTATCATGAATAGCTTTTGCATAAGCCTCACCAAGCTTCATAAGCTGTGAACCTGTAACGTATGCACCTGCATTCATGAAGAAAGGAGACTTTCTTCCGCTCTTTAATGTAAAATCACCAAACTTAAGCGCCTTACAATCTACCATAAATTCAATAAAATCCTGCTTGTACTGTTCCATTTTAATTAGACCTCCTATAATCTCGTTAAGGTATTTCTCTATTTGTGCTTTCTATTAAAATAATAATCATATAAAAAGCATCTTTTTTCTCATATATACTACCATAAAACCTTGCAATTATCAACCATTACAACATATCGTTTATTACCTCTTAAATCTTCATTAATATAACTTTTCCTTTAGTCCTACAATCACAGCTCCCGCACAACCAAATATCAATAAAATAAACCATACTGAATTTGCTGTATCTCCTGGCTTTGTTGTACTTTCTGGTTCTGTTGTATTTTCCGATTTTGTTTCATCTGTTGGTTTTGAAATCTGTTCTTGCTTATCATCTACATCATTTTTTTCAGAAGGTGGTAAATTAATCGTGTATGTAAATGTTTCTACCGCACTATCCTGCATCCCATTCTTTACAGCAAGAGCCTTAATTGTAATTGTCACACTTTCTCCTGCTTTTCCTAAAACCTCGATAGGTTTTGTATATACTGCACCGTTTGTCTTACTCGGAGTCGTACCGTCTGTTGTATAATAAATAACCACGCCTTCTATTGCAGACGAAAGCACAACAGATTGATTCTCAGTATAAGTTCCCGATGCTTTATTTATAGTTGGCACACTAACAAAATCTGCTGCACCAATAACAACAGTAATAGTCGTTGTATATTCCTCTCCATTTGAAAATAACTCATCTGGACAATCCACTATTCCCTTTAATGTCACGGTCTGTTCTGTCAATACTGCTGGATTATAGCTTCCACTATCAGGTTCTGTTGTATTCCAAGCAACGTTTGCTGTCACAGTAGCATTTCGGTATGTCTCAACCGTAACAGTTGTCGGAAGTCCCATATCTTCATAAGCAATTCCATTAGCTACAGTGATTGTCTGCGGTTCTATAATTCTTACAATTTTATCCTTCCTTAAAGTCAAATGCAATGTAGAATCTTTTTGAATAGAAGAATCCTGAAGAGTATTTCCATCTTCTATTTCTTTCCCCGCAAAAACCAACACTTGATTATCAGGCAATATCCCTTCCTTATCTTGTATTTTCGCTTTTACATCCTCTATTCTATCCGTCGGTTCCACTTCAATAGTAATATGTTTGCCTGTCTCTGTTTTTACAAAAATCTGCATAGCATAAGCTTCTATTGACATAAAACCAACCAAAATCATAGCCATAACTATACTTGTTGCTAATTTCTTAAACACGTTCATTAATTTTATCATTTAGACAGCTCCATTTACAATTCTTTTGATGCACATTCTTTCACGAAACATCTATTAATATACTACCACAAAGTCCTGTCTTTATCAACTTTACATTCTTTATGCACTTCAATAAAGGAGACCATTTTCAGTTAATCAACTAAAAACAGTCTCCTCCATCATTGCATAAATATATTTACTTTCAGTTCAGAATTACCAATTCTTCGACATACCAATAATCTGATTTACATCTTCAATTCCATACTGCTGCATATACTTTTCAATACCCTTAACAGTATCAATCGTAGCTGTTGGATTCATAAAGTTTGCAGTTCCAACCGACACCGCTGTTGCGCCTGCCATAAGGAATTCCACCGCATCCTCACCATTCTGAATGCCACCCATTCCAATAATAGGAAGGCTAACTGCATTGGCAACCTGATATACCATTCTAACAGCAATAGGCTTAACTGCTGGGCCAGACATTCCACCTGTCTTATTTGCTATTGCAAACTTCTGTCTATGAATATCAATCTTCATACCTGTCAATGTGTTAATTAATGATAACGCATCAGCTCCACCAGCCTCAGCCGCCTTTGCCATAACTGTAATATCTGTTACATTTGGACTAAGCTTCATAATAACTGGCTGCTTAGCATACTTCTTAACTTCTCTTGTAATAGCTTCAACTGCCTTTGGATCCTGGCCAAATGCTATTCCGCCTTCTTTAACGTTAGGACAAGAAATATTAATTTCCATCATATCAATTGGTTCATTGCCTAGTCTTTCCACAACCGCTATATAATCTTCAGTAGTTTTTCCACATACATTTACAATAATCTTTGTATCAAACTTCTTAAGAAATGGAATATCTCTTTCACAAAATACATCAATACCAGGATTCTGAAGACCGATTGCGTTAAGCATTCCGCCATAAACTTCCGCAATTCTTGGTGTTGGATTACCTGGCCAAGGAACATTAGCAACACCCTTTGTAACCACTGCGCCAAGTTTAGATAAATCCACAAACTCGCTATATTCCATACCCGAACCAAAAGTTCCCGATGCTTCCATTACTGGATTCTTGAATTCTACTCCAGCTATCTTTACACTTGTATTCATTATAATTCTACCTCCAGTACATTAAACACAGGGCCGTCCTTGCATACTCTTTTGTTATTTACATGAGAATGATGGTCTACATCCTTGCTCTTACATACACAAGCAAGACACGCTCCAATGCCACACGCCATCTTCTCTTCCATAGAAATATAAGCTTCTATATCGTTTGCAATTGCATAATCCTTTATCGCTCTAAGCATAGGTGTTGGTCCACATGAATATATAACATCTGCCTTTACACCGTTAGCTTCGATAGCATTCATTACATTACCCTTTGTACCTAATGAGCCATCTTCTGTAGCAATAATCACATT
>JAFOCU010000258.1 GCA_017381055.1 Lachnospiraceae bacterium | reverse complement strand
TAGATTATAAACATTTAGAAAATACTTTATTTCCTCTAAAACCTGCTTATTCATATATTCCTGATATTCTGGTACTTTTCCTTCTAAAGTAAAATTATATGCTTCATCAAGAACAAGCTTGGTTCTTCGCTTATTTACTAAGCCCTTGTATTTTTTCTTTATTTCCAAAAATACTTTGTCTTTAAGTCCTGGTATCCCATAACTTCGAAGACGAAGCTTTTCTTTATACACTGGCTTTTCAATGGAAGCTCTTATGAGCGCATCATCTGGCGTATCATAGTATATATTGGCGATATTATATAGCTGATTATCTCTATTATACTTATCGGCAATCATTTTACCTTGTATTGAATCAAGAATAAATCTAAATTTCTGTTCATCTAGCAGATACTTTTTTTCGTATCGACTAAAAACCTCTATGGCCATTTCTTTCCTCCTTTACAGAAATCTCAAACCAAAAACAAGTTCCCTTGCCAACCTCACTATTTACACCATACGATAAACCATGAAGCTTCAAGACATTTTTCACGATAGATAGGCCAAGTCCCGTTCCCATAACAGCTCTCTTATGATTTTTATCTACCTTATAGTATCGCTCCCATACATTTGTTAATTCTTCTGGCGCAATACCTTCTCCTGTATCTATAACTTCGATTCTAGCAATGCTACCAGCCACTCTTTGACGAACGATAATCTTCTTATCTTCTCCTGTATAATTGATAGCATTATTTACTAGATTATAAATAACCTGATACATTTTATCTTCATCGGCCACTACTAAAATATTTCTATCATATTCAAAATCAACTGTATAACCATTCTGTTCTAAGAACTTTGAGTATCTAGCAAGAACTGATTCAATGCTAGCAGTCAAATCATACTCCTTTAAATTAAGTTCCATAACTCCTGCTTGTAACTTAGATACATCTAGCAAATCGTTTACCAATGATGTAAGTCTCTTTGCTTCATCTATAATTACCTGAACATTTTCAGGGCTATTCTCTCCTGGAAGATCTCTCATTATCTCCGAATACGCTGTTATCATAGTAAGAGGTGTTCTAAGATCATGAGAAACATTAGCTATCAACTCTCTCTGCAATCCCTCAGCCTTAGCTAGCTCCACTGCTGCCTGATTAAGAGTTTCTGATAACTGAGCTATCTCTCTATAGCTATCACCTTCAAATCTCACATCGTACTCACCCTTACCAAGCTTCTTTGCCGTTTCATTTATCTTTATAATAGGCTTTGATATTCTAATCGAAATTACAATGGCAATAATAAGAGATAACACAACCATTATAATAGATATATAAATAAGCTGAATTCTAAGAGTATGTACTGTAGCATCTACTGGTGTAATAATTGTATTAACCATAACTACTAACTCTTGTCCAGATAAACTCCTTACTATTTCAACTGATATAATGCTTTCCATCTCTGTCATACGTGGCATATTTACAAACATATCCTTACCTAATAAGTTTTCCATGTCTGTAATACCCTTGTCATTATACTTAAAGAAATCTGGCACCTCATTCTCCACTTTAGCCTGGTAGGAACCGCCATTAGCTCTCGCTTCTGTTATAAGTCTAAGCAGCTGGTCCCTTCTAAGCTTATGAACGTTACATTGCATATTTTGCTCTGATTCATATATATCATTACCATAAGCATCTGTCACTCTGACACACACATCATAGCTAGCTCCAATTGCTTCTATAGCCTCATTAGCATTTACATCATCTAACACTGCAACAACACTTTCACAGGCATCCTCGAGCTCATTAGTCTTAATATTTTTGTAAAACTCATCAAGATACACTGTCTGAAACAGCCATAAAAGGCCTAAAAGAACTGCCGTAAAACCAAGCATGTATATAAAAATTTTCCATTTTATACTAAGCTTCATAGTATTATCACCTTTCTTTTTAACCCTCAAATCTGTAGCCTACGCCACGAAGAGTCACAATCTGACTTCTATATTCACCAATATTACTTCTAAGAAGCTTTATATGAGTGTCCAAGGTTCTATCATCACCAAAATAATCATATCCCCACACCTCTGTTATAAGTCG
>JAFOCU010000257.1 GCA_017381055.1 Lachnospiraceae bacterium | reverse complement strand
GGCATTTATAGATACTAATAAGCACGTAAATAATAGTCGATATATTGAGTGTGCAGCAGAGTATATTCCAGATGGTCTTAGAGTTAAAAGAATAAGAGCTGAGTATAAGAAGCAGGCTAGAATTTCGGACGTATTTTATCCGACCGTTTATAATGGAGTGGATACATCTGGAAATGGTATTTTGTGTGTATGTTTAAATGATGAAAATAGTAAGCCATATGCGGTTGTGGAGTTTGACATTTACGCATAGAATATGTTATATTTAAAGTGAATATAGCCTTTTTATAAAGGTGTAACTTGTTAATATTTGCAAGAAGATAATAGGATTGAATTCTTGTGAATTATTTGAATGAATTGAGAGGACGGAAAGACATGATTGAATTAGGAAAAGTGCAGACACTTACAATTGTTAAATTTACGGATTTTGGTGCGTATCTTAGCGAGGACAAAAAAAGTGAAGAGAGAGTTCTTCTCCCTATTAAGCAGGTACCAGATAGCGCAGATATAGGAACTGAGTTAGAGGTATTTATCTACAGAGATTCCAATGACAGACTTATATCTACAACAAATATGCCATTTATTACATTAGGACAGGTGGCTAAGCTTAAGGTAAATGATGTGACACCAATTGGAGCGTTTCTTGATTGGGGCCTTGAGAAGGATTTATTCTTATCATTTAAAGAACAGACTACAAGAGTTAAGCCGGGCGAGTCTTATATGGTAGCTTTGTACATTGATAAAAGTAATAGACTTGCAGCAACTATGAACGTATATAAGTATCTTCCAGTTGGTGAAGGATACGAGAAGGATCAAGAAATTATAGGAACTGTTTATGAGATAAGCGATAAGTTTGGAGCGTTTGTAGCAGTTGATGATAAGTATCAGGGACTTATTCCTAAGAAAGATTTACATGGAAAGATGGCTATCGGCGATGTGGTAGAAGCTCGTATTACAGCTATTCGTCCAGATGGAAAGATTGATTTATGCCCTGGTAAGAAGTCTTATATAAAGATGGAGGATGACGCAGAGAAGATTCTTAGAGTTATTGAGGAATTTGATGGCGTTCTACCATTTAATGATAAGGCGGCGCCAGAGGTTATAGATAGAGAATTTGGTATGAGTAAGGCGGCATTTAAGAGAGCCGTTGGAAAGCTCTACAAGGAAAGAAAAATTGAAATCGGCGAAAAGTCAATTAGATTGGCCAAGTAATAGGAGGAAGAAAAAATGAAGAAGATTATTAGTACAGACAAGGCACCAGCAGCTATTGGACCATATTCACAGGCTATCGAGGTTGGTAATATGGTATTTACATCAGGAGTTATTCCAGTAGTTCCAGCTACAGGCGAGATTCCAGAGGGAATTGAAGCACAGGCTAGACAGGCTATTGGAAATCTTGTAGCACTTCTTAACGAAGCAGGTGTTCAGACTGAGGATGTTATAAAGACAACAGTATTTATCAAGAATATGGATGATTTCGCAAAGATTAATGCGATTTATTCGGAGTTCTTTGTGGAGAATTGTCCAGCGCGTTCGTGTGTTGAAGTAGCAAGACTTCCAAAGGATGTTCTTATTGAAATTGAAGCTATTGGTTTAAAGAAATAATTGGGTTAAATGGGGAAATAGATGAAAAATGTAACAAAGACAAATGTTTTATTTACAGCGACGGTACTTGTATATATTATCTTATCGTATAGTTTAGAGTTTGTTCCAGCAAGCTTATTAACTGTTAATATGTTGCTAGTTATTCCAGAGATAATTTTACTTTTACCAGCTCTTGCATATGTATTAGTTCTTAGACCTAAGACAGTTGAGGGCGTAAGTATGGGTGTGGTTTCACCTGTTACAACTATTTTAACAGTGGTGCTAACATTTTTGATAATGCCGCTTGTAATGTTTATCAATTCACTTACATCGTTATTTGCGGAGAATAGTGTAGATACGGTATTGACTCATATTGTAAATAATAATCCATTGTGGCTTAATCTTTTGATTATAGCATTATTGCCAGCTGTTGTTGAGGAATTTATATTTAGAGGCCTTATATTTAATGGTTACAAGAGAAGAAATCCGTTTATGGCTATACTTCTTAGTGCGGCGTTATTTGGACTTATTCATATGAATATCAATCAGTTTTCATATGCATTTGCAATAGGT
>JAFOCU010000035.1 GCA_017381055.1 Lachnospiraceae bacterium | reverse complement strand
GAGAAAAAAAGAGAGTTTTCAGAGATAGAAATCATTATATTAGAAAGATTTTTATCAATATGTATAGATTTGCTAAGAGAACCTTGGCAAAATGTAGTTGCGATAAAGCCCCGACTTGAGAGAATTGAGACAAATCCACAGTTCGCTCAGATTATATCACCACAGGAGATGATGTCTATTGTCACATTATCGATTAAGATTGGTGATGTAGAGGGTCTTATGAATATATGTCTTCCTTTTGATACATTAGAAGATGTTATGGATAAGTTGAATACCAAGTATTGGTTCTCAACTATGAAGGAAAAGGACGAAAACACATATGAAGAGATTATTGAGTCTCTCATTTCTAAAGCAGAGATACCGATTAAAGCTACTCTTGGAAAGAGTAAGATTTCTGTAAATGATTTTGTTAATTTACAAAAAGGTGATATAATTAAGTTAGATTCACTAGTAGGACAGGAATTGCAGATTTATGTCGGTAATATTAAGAAATTTACTGCCTTACCGGGTTCGTCGGATGACAAGTACGCGGTAAGAGTTACATCAATAATTAGGGAGGAGTAAAAAAATGGACGGAATGCTGTCACAGGAAGAAATAAACGCCTTATTAAGCGGAATGGATACTACAGCAGCTGAAAGTGCATATGAAGCAGAGACGCTTAGTGATATGGAAAAAGATATCATGGGTGAAATTGCCAACATAAGCATGGGAACGGCGGCAACAACATTATCTTCCCTTGTAAATCAAAAGGTGGATATTACTACACCAATGGTTGCTTATTCACACTGGGATGAATTAGTTTCACAGTATGATAGACCATGTGTGTTTTTACAAATATCATATAGAGAAGGACTTAGTGGAAACAATGTACTTATTCTCAAAGACAGAGACGTTAAGATTATTGCGGATCTTATGATGGGTGGCGATGGTCTTAATACTGAAGGTGAGATAGGCGATTTACACTTAAGTGCAATTTGTGAAGCCATGAACCAGATGATGGGAACATCGGCTACATCCCTATCTTCAATGTTAAATATGAAGATAGATATCAGCCCGCCAACAGCAAGTTTAGTTGACTTAAATGATACGGTGGATGAAGCGGATATTACAGACTTCCTAAAAGGAGGATTTGTTAAAATATCATTCAAAATGACTATCGGCGATTTAGTTGATAGTGAGATTATGCAGTTATACCCGGTAGAGTTCTGTCAGGAACTTTGCGCGAAGTTCTCTTCAGGAACTGATACAGCAGCAGCACCTGAAGCAGCACCAGAGGCACCGGCACCGGCTCCAGCACCGGCGCCAACACCAGCACCGATGCCTACTCCTGTAGCAATGGAACAGCAGCCAATGCCACAGCAGATGGATATGTCGATGATGGGCGGATACCCAATGCAGCAGATGGGTATGCCAATGCAGCCAGGTATGATGGGCATGCAGATGCCAGGTAATCAGATGATGGGCTTTATGAACACGCCAATGCAGGAAGTGAATGTGCAGACTGCACAGTTCCAGGCGTTTTCACCAGATTTGGTTGCAGCAAACCAGAAAGAGAACATCAATCTTATTATGGATGTTCCACTTGAGGTTACTGTAGAACTTGGTAGAACAACAAAATCAATTCAAGATATTCTTGAATTTGCACCAGGAACAATTATTGAATTAGATAAGATTGCAGGTGAACCAATTGATGTACTTGTAAATGGCAAGTATGTTGCAAGAGGCGAAGTTGTAGTTATCGAAGAAAATTTTGGTGTAAGAGTTACAGAAATTATTAAATAATTTTTTGATAGGAGAGATAAAAGTTATGGCAAAGAACATTTTAATTTGTGATGATGCGGCATTCATGCGAATGATGATTAAAGACATTTTGACAAAGAATGGTTACAACATTGCAGGTGAGGCAGAAAACGGCAAGGTGGCTGTTGATAAGTATGTCGAAACAAAGCCTGACTTAGTTATGATGGATATCACAATGCCAGAAATGGACGGTATTCAGGCGCTTAAGAAGATTAAGGAAACAGATCCAGGAGCAACAGTTATTATGTGTTCTGCTATGGGTCAGCAGGCGATGGTTATTGAATCTATTCAGTCAGGAGCTAAGGATTTTATTGTTAAGCCATTCCAGGCAGATAGAGTTCTCGAAGCTGTTAAGAAGGTATTAGGATAATCTAATATGACTGATGGTATTATTAAGCTTATAGTTTCAATATTGATATTTGTGTTTGTTTTAGTACTTACACGAATAACAACAGTATATATAGCCAAACTCCAAAGAACTGGAATGATGGGGGATAATATATCTGTTATTGAGACTCAGAGGCTTTCAAACACAAAATGTTTGCATATTGTTAAAATAGGTGATGAGTATTTTGCACTGGCAACAGGAAAAGATACAGTTACCTTTATAAGTAAGTTGGATTCACAGGGGTTAAAATTACCCCTGGAGGATCCAAATGGAGAGAGTAACAAAACATCTATTCCATTTGCAAGCATATTAGAAAAATTCAGAAATAAACAAGATAAAGAGTAAGGTATGGCAGGCTTATGAAAAAGAAATTTTTAAGAATACTGTGTCTTATCCTTTTTGTGTTTTGCTTAACAACTCTGGGTAGTACAAAAGTCTATGCAGTGGAAGGCGATGATACAGCGGGAGAGGATACAAACACAATTATAGACGCTGATCCTTCCGATTCAGAAGTTTTAGGAATCACTATAGGAACAGACTCCGAAAGCGTAAGTAGTGCCTTACAGATAGTTATTGTATTGACGGTTATTGCATTATGTCCGTCAATACTTATTATGTTAACATCATTTACAAGAATACTTGTTGTTCTGCATTTTACTAGAAGTGCTCTGAATACGCAAACTGCACCTCCAAACCAGGTGCTTATAGGAATTGCGTTATTTCTTACTATATTTATTATGGCACCGACATTTGGCCAAGTTTATGAAGAGGCTTATGTGCCATTTAGTAATGAAGAGATTAATCAAGAAGAATTCTTTGAAAAGGCAATGGATCCTTTGAGAGAGTTTATGTTTAGGCAGGTAGATGAAAAAGATTTGAATTCTATGTGCGAGATAGGCGGAATTACAGAAGTTAAGGACATTAAGGAAGACATTCCTAATACAGTACTAATTCCTGCCTTTATTATTAGTGAACTTAGAATAGCATTTTGGATAGGTTTCCTTATATATGTGCCATTCTTAGTTATAGATATGGTAGTTTCATCAACACTTATGTCTATGGGTATGATGATGCTTCCACCAACTACGATTTCTATGCCGTTTAAGATTTTATTATTTGTTTTGGCGGATGGCTGGAATTTGATAATAATTAATCTTGTACAAACGTTTAAGTGACAATAGGAGGTAAATATGACGGTTGAAGCTGTTTTAGATGTGGCTGTTGAAACCATATGGACAATAATTATTACTTCAGCCCCACTCCTTATTGTGTCACTTATAGTGGGACTGGTTATAAGTATTTTTCAAGCGGTTACTTCCATTCAGGAGCAGACGCTTACATTTGTACCAAAGATATTAGCCATATTTATATGTATATTGATATTTGGCCCATTTATTTTAAATACAATAGTTGAATTTATGACTGAACTTTGGAACAGTTTTGGAGATTATTTGTAATGAATATTGACGTTGTTATTTCACAGCAGGATATAGAATATTTTATATTAATATTGGTAAGAATTACATCATTTGTTTTTTTGGCCCCCTTTTTTGGAATGAGCAACACACCATCGCAGACCAAATTGGGGCTTTCTATATTTTTATCTATAATTTTATATAATGTATTACCAGAGATGGAGATTGAATATGCCTCATTATTGGAGTATTCTGCTATTGTTATCAAGGAAGCAGCAGTGGGATTGTTGATTGGCTTTTCTGCGTATATATGCAGTAGTATTATTTTATTTGCAGGTAGAATGATAGATACAGATATAGGTTTAGCTATGGCGAGTATGTTTGATCCAACTACTCAGCAGATGTCAACCATTACAGGTTCCTTGTATAATAACTTGATAATGCTTTTGATGCTTATTTCAAATATGCATGTCTTTTTATTAAGTGCAATAAAAGATTCATTTTCCTTGATACATATAGGAAAACTTTCGATTAATGCAACGATGTACGATACAATGATTGGCTTTTTAAGTAATTATTTTATTATAGGGTTTAGGATTGTATTGCCTATATTTGTAGCTATATTGATATTGAATTGTGCATTAGGTATTATGACCAAAATTGCGCCACAGATTCATATGTTTTCAATAGGTGTACAGATTAAGGTAATTGGTGGGCTTATTATTATTTTTTTAATAGCACCGTTACTTCCGACAGTTGCAGGCTTTATATTTAGAGTTATGCAGGAGATGGTTATTTTGGTAATGAAAGGAATGCAATAGTGTGGATACTGAATATATGCCTTTAAAACTGAACCTGCAGTTATTTGCAAAGGATGGACCTGGTGGAGAAAAAACCGAGCCAGCGTCACAAAAAAAGTTAGACGATGCTAGAAAAAAAGGCCAAGTTGCCAAGAGTAAGGAAATTGTAAATGCTGGATACCTTGTTATTATTTTTGCATTTCTAAAGATTTATGTTGGCACAATCGGTAAGGGCTTTATAGAAGGCTTTACCAAGTTTTATAGTTCTATTTCTAAATATGCAGCAGATCCTGATGATATTAATTTGGGAGTAGCGTTAGCAATTTTAGGAGAAATGTTTTTAGATATAGGTATACTTATAGCACCATTTCTTTTAGTATCTTTTATTGTTTATTTCTTTGGAGATTTGGTACAGGTTAAGTGGAAAATATCAGGAGAGGCTTTAAAGCCAAAGTTTAGTAATTTAAATCCTGTTAATGGATTTAAGAGAATGTTTTCAAGTCAATCCCTTATAAACCTACTAAAATCAGTAGCTATAGTGGGAATTTGTATATATATAGTATATACAGAGTTAGTTGATAAAATATATGCAATATATAATCTTTATGATGTTAGTTTGACACAGGGAATTGAATTTGTAGGAGATACGGTATTTTCAATTGCATTAAAGATTAGCATTATTTATTTGTTTATAGGAGTAGCTGATTATATATTTCAGATACGAAAGTTTAAAAACGATATGATGATGACAAAGCAGGAAGTAAAGGACGAGTATAAACAGTCTGAAGGAGATCCTACTGTAAAGTCACAGATTCGAAGAAAAATGAGAGAGGTTTCTCAGAGAAGAATGATGCAAAAACTGCCAGAGGCAGACGTTGTTATCACAAACCCTACTCACTTTGCCGTAGCTATTAAATATGATTTGAGTGTGGCAAAAGCACCAGTTGTGGTTGCAAAGGGTGAAGATTTTCTTGCACTTAAGATTAAGGAAGTGGCAAGAGAATATAATATTGAAATTGTAGAAAATAAACCATTGGCAAGAGCGCTATATCATAGCGTTGACATAGATGAGGAGATTCCTCAGGAATTATATCAGGCGGTGGCAGAAGTGCTCGCATATGTATATAATGCTAAGAATAAGACTGTGCCAAAGGCATAACAAATATTAAAAGAGAGGAGTGAGAATAGTGAAGAAAACTGATATAGGCTTGGGACTTTATATATTAGCAGCAATCGTATTCCTCATTATTCCATTACCAAGTATCATTCTTGATATTTGTCTAGCTTTTAATATGGCTGTGGCTCTTGTAGTACTGTTTAATGCAGTATTTTCAAAGGAAGCGATGAATATGTCATCATTTCCAACAATACTTCTTTTAACGACATTATTTAGAATTTCGTTAAATGTTTCATCTACAAAGCTTATTTTATCAACAGGTGATCCAGGTGAGGTTGTAGAGACCTTCGGTCAGTTCGTAGGTGGAGGAAGTTTAGTAATTGGTATAATTGTATTTATTATTTTATTGATTGTTCAGTTTATGGTTATCAATAAAGGTTCAGAGAGAGTTGCGGAAGTAACAGCAAGATTTACTCTTGATGCTATGCCGGGTAAGCAGATGGCTATCGATGCTGACCTTAATACAGGTGCTATTACTGATCAACAGGCAAAAGAAAGAAGAGAAAAGCTTCAAGCTGAATCAGCATTCTATGGTTCCATGGACGGTGCTGTAAAGTACGTTAAGGGAGATGCAACAGCCGGGCTTATGATAACAATAATCAACTTGGTTGGTGGTATTGTTATGGGTGTGGTAATGCAGGGTATGCCTGTTGGTGATGCTTTGAATAAATATACAATCCTTACAATTGGAGATGGATTGGTAAGTTCTATTCCATCCCTTCTTATATCACTTGCTACAGGTATCCTAGTTACTAAGGTGTCTAAGGAAATGGATATGGGTGATATGGTAGTATCTCAGCTTTTTGAGATACCAAAGGTTATGTGGGCAGTAGGTGCTGCTATGATATTCCTCGGAGTTACAACAAAGCTTCCGTTCTTGATTTTTGTACCTATGGGTGCAGCATGCGTAGTTATAGGTAACAATATGAATAAAAAGGCTGGCATAGAGCAGATTGAAGAGGAAGCAGGAGGAGCAGAGGCTGAAGCAGAAGAAATCAGAAGACCAGAAAATGTCGTTTCGCTTCTTCAGGTTGATCCTATTGAGTTAGAGTTTGGTTATGGTATAATACCATTAGCTGATGTTAACCAGGGCGGTGATTTACTTGACAGAGTAGTAATGATTAGACGTCAGGTAGCGTTAGAATTGGGTGTTGTAGTTCCAATTATTCGTTTGAGAGATAATATACAGCTTAATCCAAATCAGTATATTATTAAAATTAAAGGTGTTCAGATTAGTGAGGGAGAGATTCTCTTCGATCACTATATGGCCATGAATCCAGGTATGGTTGAGGAGGAAATCACAGGTATTCCAACCTTTGAACCTTCATATCATCTTCCAGCACTTTGGATTACAGAAAGTCAGAGAGAAAGAGCGGAATCTCTTGGTTATACAGTAGTAGATCCGCCTTCAATTATAGCAACACATCTTACTGAAATTGTTAGAAGTCATATTGATGAGCTTCTTACAAGACAGGATGTGCAGAATCTTATCAACAATGTCAAAGAGTCAAATCCAGTGCTTGTGGACGAGCTTATTCCAAAGCTTCTTGGTATTGGCGAGGTACAAAAGGTATTACAGAATCTCTTAAGAGAGGGTATTTCTATAAGAGACCTTCTTACAATATTTGAAACATTGGCAGATCATGCTGCAGTTACAAGGGATACAGATGTATTGACAGAGTATGTAAGACAAAGCTTAAGAAGAGCTATTAGTGCTAAGTTCTTCACACCTAATGAGACAACAACAGTTGTTACATTAGATCCAAAGAATGAACAAGAGATTATGTCTAGTGTTAAGCAGACAGAACAGGGTTCATATATAGCATTAGATCCTGAGAGACAGCGCTTGATTATATCAGCACTTGAGCAGGAAATCAAGAAGATGGAGGATATGGGTAAGATACCTATGGTTATTACATCTCCTATTGTCAGAATGTACTTTAAGAAGATGACACAGGATTATTTTAGAGATTTAATTATTATCTCATATAATGAGATAGAGCCAAATATTGAATTACAGTCAGTTGGGATGGTGAGCGCATAATGATAATCAAAAAATTTCAGGCAGCAACAGAGACAGAAGGAATTTTAATGGCTAAGCATGAGCTTGGCGATGCTGCGGTTATCATGAATATTAAGACAATTAAACATAGAGGAATAGCTAGATTATTCAAGAAGGATGTAGTTGAAGTGACAGCTGCTCTGGAAGAAAGAGCTCATACAACAGATAAGATTCCTGTAAAGAAGATTAATGCCATCGTTGATGACTCAACAAAGCCAGTTATGGAGCTTGATAAACAACATAATACAGCTATTGAGCAAAAACTTGATAATCTTCAGAATATGCTACAGAATAAGATTTCAACAAGTGTAGCAGTTGAGAAAAAGGAAAATGAGGCTGAGGATAAAACAAAAGAGAAAAGTGTTAATTTTAAGTTTATGCAGTTAGTGTATAGACAGCTTCTTGATAATGAAGTAGATGAAAAATATGCTAACCAGATTATAGGAGAAATTGAGTCGGGACTTAAGAAGGAGTCAAATATTGATAGTATTCTTGCTGGAATATATCAAAAGATTATATTAAAGCTTGGTCAGCCTAAGATAATTGAAGCAGAAGAGAAAAAGACAAAGCTTGTTTTCTTCATGGGGCCAACAGGTGTAGGCAAAACAACAACTATTGCTAAGCTTGCATCATATTTTAAGCTTGAAAAGAAGTTAAAAGTAGCCCTTATTACATGTGATACATATAGAATTGCTGCAGTTGAGCAGTTAAGAACATATGCTAATATCTTAGATGTGCCATTACAGGTTGTGTATACAATCGAAGAGTTTAATTCGGCTGTAAAAGGATATAAAGATTATGATTTAATTTTTGTAGATACAGCAGGAAGATCACATAAGAATAATGAGCAGTGTAATGAAATATTACATTTTGTAAATGATTGTCAGATAGATGAAAATGTAGAGAAGGAGACTTTCTTAGTGCTTAGTGCAGCTACAAAGTATAAAGACCTTCTTAACATAAATCAGGTATTTAGTACTTTGAAGAACTATAGTATAATATTTACAAAGTTAGATGAGACTACTTGCCTTGGCAATATTTTGAATATGAAGCTTCATACAGGGCTACAGCTTTCTTATGTAACAAGTGGTCAGGCTGTTCCAGATGACATTAGTATTATTGACGCTCAAAAGATTGCAAGAAATCTTCTTGGAAGCGCAGAATAGGGGGCATCATGGATCAGGCAGAAAAGTTAAGAAGTATGGTCAAGTCTCAAGGTGAGACAGGACAGACACAATCAAAGAAGCTTGCAAGAGTTATTACTGTTACAAGTGGTAAGGGTGGTGTTGGAAAGTCAAGTATTGCTATAAATCTTGCTATGCAGTTTAGAAAAAAAGGCAAATCAGTAATTATCTTTGATGCAGATTTTGGATTGGCTAATATAGAGGTTATGTTTGGGGCGATTCCTAAATATAATTTAGCAGATATGATTTTCAGAGGTAAGAATTTTAAGGATATTATTGTAGAAGGTCCAGAAGGTATAGGTTTTATTTCTGGTGGTTCTGGTATCAACGGATTAGGCAATATGAATAGGGAACAGGTTCAGTATCTTGTATATAAGTTAAAAGAACTTGAGACATTAGCTGATGTTATAATTATAGATACTGGAGCGGGTATTTCGGATAGTGTTTTAGAATTTGTATCATCAAGTGGAGAAGTGGTTCTTGTGACTACTCCGGAACCTACATCTATAACAGATTCATATGCTTTATTGAAGGCTTTAAATGCAAGAGAAAGCTTTGATAAGGAAATTTGTAAGATTAAGGTTGTAGCAAATAGAGTATCTAATTTTGATGAAGGAAAGAACCTATTTAGTAAGTTAGAGGTAGTAGTTTCGAAGTTTTTACAGCTTGATTTAATGTTCTTAGGTGTTGTGCCAATGGACATGAATATGTCAAAGTCTGTAATGCAGCAGAAACCAATATCTATGTTATATCCTAATTCTACAGGAGCTAAGGCTATTGAGCAGATAGCAGTAGGATTGCTTGAAAATAAAGAAGCAGAAGGTCCTAGAAGAAACGGATTAGCTAGAGCAGTAGCAAATATCATTAAAAACGGATTTAAGAAGTAAACAATTGACAAATGAAAACGTATTGGAGGTGGCGATATGCTATCTAAAGTGTTAAGTATAGGCGATAAGGTAGAGTTTACAAGAGTACAGGCAGTACAAAGTGATGCAAGTATGAGAAAAAAGGTATATGTAAGCCAAATATATGAGGTGGTCGATGAAACAAGAGTTAAGGTAGGTATGCCTATTGAGAATGGACATATTGTTGCATTAGCACCTAATACACGATTAGACGCGTGCTTTTATACAGCTAAAGGACTGTATCATGGACGTGTTATTGTCGTTGAAAGAATGAGAGAGCATAATATTTATGTTATGGTTGTAGAACTCCAATACGAACTTAAAAAGTTTCAAAGACGTCAGTATTATAGATTAAACTGTACAATGGATTTACTTCACAGACCTATGGAAGAGGAGGAGCAGGAATTATTTATTAATAAGGGTATGGCTCCAGATGACAGTAATATTGTAGGATTTAAGAATGGTATTGCGTTAGATTTTAGTGGTGGTGGAATAAGATTTATTTCTCAGGAGAAGTATAATAAAGAGGATTTAATAGTTATTCGTTTAAAGATAAGCTATGATGATGAATATAAAATATATAGTGTAGTATCGAGGGTTATTTCTTCAATACCTGCAAAAAATGGTAGGGAAAATATAGAACATAGAGTTGAATTTGTTGATTTGGATAGTAAAATTAGAGAAGAAATTATAAGATATATATTTAGAGAAGAACGTAAGCAAAGACAGAAGTCTTTAGATGTATAAAATGAGAAGGTTAAATTTATGATAGATGGGAGATGTAGCAAATGGCAGCGAAAAAAATTTTAGTAGTTGATGACTCTGCACTTATGAGAAGGCTTATATCTGATATAATCAACTCAGATAATCGATTTTGTGTGAAAGACTTAGCCACTAACGGGCTAGAAGCGTTAGACCTTATTATTAAAAATCAAATGGTATATGATGCAGTGGTTCTTGATATAAATATGCCAAAGATGAATGGTCTAGAATTATTAGAACAGTTACAGAAGCATCGTGTAAAGATTAATGTTATTATGGTCAGCACTCTAGCAAAGGAAGGTGCGAAGGAGACAATTATTGCGTTGGAAAGAGGGGCCTTTGATTTCGTAACAAAGCCTGAAAATTATTTAGACGCAAAAGAAGAACATTTTAAAAATCGTTTATTAGAAGTTTTAAGCGTTGCAGCCAAAGCAGATATGCCAAGTTCGACTGCTGAAAGACCTAGTGTGATTAAGAAAACAGAAGTTTCAAGTGAAAAAACATCCACAGGTTTACGAACAACGGCTAAGGTAGGTACTTCCCAACCTGCTAGAATGGGTGTAATGGCTTCTTTAAGACCAAAATTTAAACCTCATAAGAAGTTTACAGGTAGTAAGGAGGGTAAGAGTAAGCTGGTTGCTCTTGCATGCTCAACTGGAGGACCAAAGTCTTTACAGTCAGTAATACCTAAATTACCTGCAAATCTTGATGCGCCAGTTGTAATGGTACAGCATATGCCAAAAGGCTTCACCAATTCTTTAGCTATGAGACTTAATGAAATGAGTCAGGTGACAGTTAAGGAAGCTGCTGATGGTGATGTTTTACAAAAGGGTTGGGTGTATATCGCACCTGGTGGAAAACAGATGAGAGTTTTAAAAGTTGGTGGTACTTATAAAATTGCAGTTACAGATGAACCAGCAAGAGATGCATTGAAACCATGCGCGAACATTATGTATGAGTCGCTTGTATGTTCAAATTTTGATGAAATCACTTGCGTGGTATTAACCGGCATGGGCGCCGATGGAACAATAGGTATTGGAACTCTTGGTGAAACAATTAATGTACATGTTATCGCTCAAGATGAAGCTACCAGTGTTGTTTATGGTATGCCAAAGGCTATTGCAGAAGCAAATATAGTAGATGAGGTATTACCATTAGAAAAGATCGCCGATGCTATTACTAAGAACGTGGGGGTGCTAAACAATGGACGTTAGCCAGTACTTGGAGATATTTATTGACGAGACAAAAGAACATTTACAAAACCTCAGCCAACAGCTTATGGTTCTTGAAGAAGAACCAGATAATGCGGATACAATTAATGAAATATTCCGTGCAGCTCATTCATTAAAGGGTATGGCTGGTACAATGGGATATAAGAGAATGCAGCATTTAACTCATATTATGGAAAATGCTCTCTCAGAAATCCGTAATGGTAAGATGACTGTTAATGCAGAGTTAGTAGATGTATTGTTCCAGTGTCTTGATGCGTTAGAAGCATATCTTGATAATATAGTTGAAACACAGGACGAAGGAACAGAAGAAAATGAGCCTATTATTGCAAGACTTAATGTATTCCTTAATGGCGGTGGTGGCAGTGCACCAGAGCCTAAGGCTGAAGCAAAAGAAGAGCCTAAGACTGAGGATGCACCACAAGCTAAGGACATTAAGCTTAATGAGTATGAAGTTAAGGCAATCAATGAGGCGTTTAACAAGAACATGAATGTATATAGCATAGAGGTACATGTTGATGAGAACTGTATCTTAAAAGCAGCTAGAGCATTCCTTGTATTTAAAGCTTTAGAAGAGTTAGGTGAAATTATTAAGTCAGATCCTTCAGCGCAGGATATTGAAGATGAAAGATTTGAGTTTGAATTCACTATTGTAGTAATTACAGAAAAGGACATTAATGCTGTTAAGAAGGCAGTTGAGAATGTTTCAGAGATTAGAAAGGTTGTAGTTACTCAGATTACTAATGTACCAAAGATTGCAGAAACAGAGGAGACAGCTGTTGCTAAGAAGGAGGAAGCGTCAGAGGTTGCAGTAGCAGATAAGTCTGCAGCACCAGCTAAGGCTAGTTCGGCTCCAACAAAGACAGCAGGTAAACCAGTTGTTAATAGATCAGTAAGAGTAGATATAGAGAAGCTCGATGTACTTATGAATCTTGTAAGTGAGCTTATTATTGCAAAGAACGGACTTATGTCTGTAAGCAGTAATGATGAAGGTACAGTATCAGCTGCATTTAATGAGCAGGTAGAGTACCTTGAGAGAGTTACAACAAATCTTCATGAATCAGTTATGAAGGTTCGAATGATGCCAATTGAAACTGTTACACAGAAATTCCCTAAGATGGTTAGAGACTTATCTAAGAAGCTTGATAAGCAGATGAAGCTTTTCATCACTGGTGAGGATACAGAACTTGATAGAACAGTTATCGATGAAATCGGTGATCCACTTATGCATCTTATTAGAAACTCAGCAGACCACGGTCTTGAGGACAATGCTACAAGAGCCCAGAGAGGTAAGGATTCAGTTGGTAATATTTATCTTGATGCATATCAGGATGGTAATAACGTTGTTATCGAAGTTAGAGATGACGGTAACGGTATCGATGTAGAAAAGATTAGAAATAAAGCAATTGAGAAGGGAACTGTAACACCAGAGCAGGCTGAGGTTATGACTGATAAAGAGGTTATCGATCTCTTGTTCCAGCCAAGTTTCTCTACAGCTAAGCAGGTTACAGATGTATCTGGTAGAGGTGTTGGTCTTGACGTTGTTAAGACCAAGATTGAGTCACTTGGCGGTGATATTGAAGTTAAGACAATGCTTGGAGAAGGAAGTACATTTATTATTAGACTTCCACTTACACTTGCAATTATTCAGTCTCTTATGGTTGAGGTTGGTGGTGAGAAGTATGCTATCTCACTTGGCAACATTCAGACAATTGAGGATGTATTAGTAACAGATATTAAGTATGTTCAGTCGAAGGAGGTTATCAACCTTCGTGGTACAGTTATTCCGCTTATTCGTCTTGACAGTATACTTGATATTGAGCCTTCACAGGAAACAGTTGAAAGTTTGACAGCAGTTATTGTAAAGAAGGGTGACAGATTAGCAGGTCTTATTGTTGATAGCTTAATAGGCCAGCAGGAAATCGTTATTAAGTCACTTGGTAAGTACATGAGCAATAATTCGAAGATAATTAGTGGCGCTACTATCTTAGGTGATGGTGAAGTAGCACTTATCCTCGATACAAATGCTTTAGTATAGTGTGGAGGTGTTGTTATGGAAATCGCAAAAATCGAATCTCAGACTACTCAGTACATAGTTGTAAATCTTGGTATTGAGCAGTATGGAATAGATATTAAATACGTAGATAATATTGTCCGTATGCAGAAAATTACTAGAGTTCCAAAGGCTCCTAGATTTTTCCGCGGTGTTATAAATCTTCGTGGTGAGATAGTACCTATTATGAGTGTAAGACGTAAGTTTGAACTTGATGAGGATGTTATAACAGATAAGACAAGAATTATTATTTTAAAGCCAGACCATCAGGAAGCGATAGGAATTATCGTTGATGAGGTTAAGGAGGTATTATCTTTAGATTCAGATAGTATTGAAAAGATTCAGAGTAATCAGAATGATGAGAAGGCAAAGTATATTAATGCTGTAGGAAAATATAACGACAGTTTAATATCAATTCTTAATATTAATGGAGTGATAGAAATTTAATCACAGAAAAGAGGAATTATGTCAAAGATAGATTTAGGTAATCTTGATTCTATGCAGTATGACGTACTTAAGGAACTTGGAAACATTGGTGCAGGTAATGCAACAACTGCTCTTTCTAAACTTATTAATGCTAAAATTGATATGAGAGTTCCTAAAGTTAATTTGCTAGGATTTTCTGAATTGGCAAAGGCTATGGGCAGAGAAGAAGAGATAATGGTAGGAATACTTCTTTTGCTTGAAGGTGATGTTGACGGTATGATGATGTTCCTTTTAGATGTCGCATCAGCAAGAGCTCTTGTTAATAGTCTTATGGGTAAGGCTGAAGAGGAAGCTAATGATGATATTAATTTTGACGAGATGGAGTTTTCGGCTCTTCGTGAGATCGGAAATATCATTACGGGTTCGTATTTATCAGCATTATCTGATATGACAAGATTAACAATCGTATCCTCTGTTCCAAGCTTACAGATTGATATGGCGGAGGCAATACTTAGTATACCAGCTATTGAATTTTCAAAGATTGGTGATAAGGTATTATTAATACAGACACAGTTTGATGATGATTCACAGATAAGCGGATATTTTGTATTAGTACCAGAACTTGATTCGTATGATAAGATTTTGAGTTCCTTAGGATTATAGAGGAAAAATAATATGAGTGAAACAATCAAAGTTGGTATGGCTGACCTAAATATATGTAGGGAACCTGATTGTTTAACCACTATTGGCCTAGGATCATGTGTTGGTGTTGCATTATATGATTCAGTTACTAAGATTACAGGACTTGCGCATATCATGTTACCAAATAGTAAGGAGATTAAAAATAACTCAAACATTGCTAAGTTTGCTGATACAGGCATCGCAGAAACAGTAAGGCTTATGGAAGAAGCTGGTGCGAAGAGAGGGCGTATTACTGCAAAAATAGCAGGTGGAGCATGTATGTTTGCATTTGCAATGCAAAATAATGATGCACTTAATGTTGGTGAGAAGAATGTACGAGCTGTAAAGAAAGTATTAGAAGAATTTAAAATACCTATTTTAGCTGATGATACAGGGTTAAACTATGGTAGAACGATAATTATTGATTCTAACACAGGGCTTCTGACAATTAAGGCAGTCGGAAAACCAGAAAAACAAATATAAAAAAGGGTGGTGAAAACGATGGAAAGAACTAAATATATACCTTCAATAGTATCATTGTTAGGTGGATTGATAGCGTGTATATTTACAATGCTTAATCCTTATGAAACATATGAAATATTTTTATTTGTATTGGTGGCATTGATAGTTTTTTACATCGTTGGAGCCATTATTAGAATAATTATAAACAAGGTATTGTTTGTAACTAAGGTGGATGAAGATTCAGAAACCGAAGAAGAAGGCGATGAGGCTACAGAAAATAATGAAGAAAGTGATGTGGCATCAGAGGAAACTTCAGAGGGGGAACAGGTGTAACTAGATGACAGAAACAGAAAAGAACAAACTTTGGGAAGAATATTCGAGACGTCGAACAGCTGAAGTTAGAGAAAAATTAATAATTGAATATGCTCCATTAGTAAAGATTGTTGCCGGAAGGTTAAGTATGTATCTTGGTTACAATGTTGAATATGATGATTTAGTAGGCTATGGTGTCTTTGGTTTAATAGATGCCATAGATAAATTTGATTATGGCAAAGGTATTAAATTTGAGACATATGCAAGTCTTAGAATACGAGGCGCTGTATTAGATCAGATAAGGAAGATGGATTGGATTCCCCGTTCACTAAGACAGAAGCAGAAGAAAATAGATGCTGCGATGAATAAGTTGGAATTGGAGCTTGGTAGACCAGCAACAGATGAGGAATTAGCTAAAGAAATCGGAATTAGTGAAGATGAGCTACTCAACTGGCAGGGGCAGGCTAATGTTACAAATGTAATATCTTTAGATGAGTTTGTAGACACAAGTGGAGAAAAAAATGTTGAGTCTGTGGGAGTAAATACCTTCGAAACACCAGAAGAAGTTATTGAAAAGGATGAATTAAAGAAACTTTTAGCAGAATCCTTAGAAACTCTTACAGATAGAGAAAAGAAAGTTATTTTGCTATATTATTATGAAGAATTAACATTGAAGGAAATAAGCCTTGTACTTGAGGTTTCAGAGTCAAGAATCTCTCAGCTTCATACAAGAGCGTTGCAGAAAATGAAGACAAAATTAGGTTCTGCTGCTGGATATGTTTTTGGATTATAGTATGAATTTTATGAAAATCAGTGCAAGACATTAAAAAGGTCTTGCACCTTTTTTGTTGCTCGTATATACTATAAGTACGTATGCAGTGAAATGAGAAATAGGAGTAGGTATATGGCACAGAAGAATAGTTATTTTCAATTAGATATTAGAGAGGCAAGTATAGGCTTGAAGTATTTTCCGCCAGTAGATGGAGGCGAAGCCTTAAAGATAGATGAGGTTATAGAGTATCTTGCTGATAGACATATAGAGAATTATAATCTTAAGCTTATTAATGAGACAATTTTAACTGCAAAGGAGCCAGTTAAGATAACGATATGTAATGAAACAACTCACCCAGTAGATGAGATTATGAAGGTTAAGGTTACACCTGATAAGATGTATGCTATAGCTAGATTTTATCCACCTAGTGAGGGTAGAAAAAGAGCAGATGCAGATGAATTTGAACGTGATTTAAAGGCATTAAAGATCAATACAGGTATTGTTACTGAGGCATTAAAGAAACATGAATTAGAACCAGAATATTGTAAAAATGTTGTTGTAGCTCTTGGAACCAAGCCTATCCAAGGACATAATGCATCAATTGAATATAAATTCAAGACAGATAGAACTTCAAAGCCTAGACTTAAAGATGACGGATCAGTAGATTTTCATCACCTAGATAATATCAGTCATGTATCTAAAGGTGATGTATTAGCTGTGCTTACAAAGGAAGATTTAGGAACACCAGGTGTAGATATATATGGTGCTCAGGTTAGACCAGCAAGAGTTGAGAGAATGGTTCTTAAGCATGGTAAGAATATTGAACTAACAGAGGATGGATTACAGCTTATTTCCTTAGTAGATGGACATGCTACTTTAGAGGGAGATAGAGTATTTGTATCAGATAACTATGATGTGCCAGCAGATGTCGATAAT
>JAFOCU010000256.1 GCA_017381055.1 Lachnospiraceae bacterium | reverse complement strand
TACATTTATTTTAGCCGTTCTTGTTATTACACTTCTTACTACATTAGCTCTTGCTTTAGCTAATGCATCTATATCAAATATGATGATGAAGAGTGTAGATAGAGGGTCAAAGAAGACATTTTATACAGCGGAGTCATTATTAGACCAGATTAGAGCTGGTGTAGGACATGACAGTGTGAAAAACTTAGCATCAGCTTACCAAACAGTATTAACTAATTTAGTTGATTCAGCTGAAGGTACGATGACAGACAATGATAAAGCGAATGAAAATCTTAAAAAGAATTATATAGATAATGTACTTAATACAGTAACAGCTGGGGAATTAGACTTCGATGCAGATGATGATGAAGATGGAGTCGTAACATCAGAGGGTGCTGTTAATATTGATGCCATTAAGGCAGCTACAACAAGTTATATTAGTGGCAAGATAGAAGGATATGGCGACAAGGCAGAGATTAAATCTATCGGTCATATTAAGGCTTATAAAGAGGCCTCAGAGGGATATAAATGGGCAGTAATTATTGAAGATGTATCTGTATCTTATAAGGAAGAAAAGGCAGGGGAGATTCTTTTCTCAAACATAACAGCAGATTTATTAATAGAATATCCAAATACAACAGTTGATTTTACAACTACAAACAGACTTACAGACTTTATAAATTACAGTCTTATAGCAGATAATAATATTAATATATCAGGTAAGACAGTAAATGTGAATTCTTCTGTGTATGCAGGTAATTTAATAGATATAGGACCAACTAGAGCAGATGATCCAGCTCCTGTGAAGGGTGCAGATGTTACATTCAGTCCATCGGCAACAGGAACATATATTAATGTAGTTTGTGGTGGTAATAGAGATGAGTATAGTGGAACTATCAGAGTTGGTGGTAACACAACATTTCAGTCAAGTGCAAAATTTATGAGTGCAAATATATGGTGTACTAACTTAGCCACTAGAAAAATGTTTGATACAAATAGTGGTACTACAGAGGATGCTACTGCAGGTGCTGTTATTGATATTGATGCAAACTGTAGTACATTTGTTAGAGATGATTTATCTGTAGATGCTCAGAAGAGTCATGTGACTATAAAAGGTGAGTATTATGGATATATGATTGAGGGTGTAAGTACTCCAGCAGGTCATAAAGAAAGTAGTGCTCTTATAGTAAATGGTAGAAATTCAGTTGTAAACATCGGTACAAAATATCTTTGGCTTGGTGGTAGAGCTTATGTAGATTTCAAAACTGCAGGTACTTATCTAACAGGTGAATCACTTGCATTGAAGGGTGATCAGGAGGCTTATCTTATACCATCAGATTATCTTGGAAAGGGATTTGATACAGCTGTGACAAATCCAATGTCTAGTGATACATGGGATGATTTGGAAGCAGCAGCAGATGCGCCAGGATCTTCAGTAAAGATATGTGAGCTTCCAAATAACTATTTTGCGAAGCCATATTTAAATCCATCACAACCATATAAGGTAAAAGAAATAAATGATATGGTATATTTATATTGGAATTTTGCACCTCAAAGTACTGTAGGTCCAGATGGTACAATTACAACTACAGGAAGTGAAAAAGAAAATTCTAAATTATTTATAGAGGCTGTATTGTCTTCAAGCAATAACAATAATCAACAGGTTAAGGTGATTAGAGACAATTTAAAAAGATATACAGCTAGCTTATTTGGTGGATCTGGATTAGTAGATGTAAATCTACCTGCTGGATCTGAGATATATGCTACAGGTATTCTTATGGAAGCATCAGGAGGTAATCCTAGTTATACAACAGGTTCTACATTACCAACTATGCAGATGTATAAGGATATATCATATGATTTAAGAAATAGATATACAGTACTTACTCATTTATTAGCATCATTACCATGGTATGATGGAGCATATAGATATTATGCGAACTTAGAATCAAATGGTGCAGAGAAGGCACTATTAGACTTAAAGGGATATCGTGTATCAGATACTAATGAGTTAGAAACAGCAGAAATACTTTATAATATTATAGATAGTGATATGTTAAGTTCAGCGGGACCATATAACCCAGAAGGCGAATATATATCATACGGACCACCTACACAGAATTATACAAAGATGATTGTTACTAAAAATGTAGATGTTGATCCTGAGGTTTATGGTGGAATAATAGTTACTACAAAAAATATAACGCTTAACAATGATTTCCATGGATTGTTAATAGCAGGAGGAGATATTATCCTTAATGGAGATAATATAACTGTTACTACTAATGCTAATATGGTTGAAGACTTTATATTAGGTAGAGAACAATTTGAAGATGAAACTATAGAGATGACATATCCGTTTAAGCAGTACTTTAAAGCTTATAAGATGGGCTCTGTAGAGGAAGGTAGCAGCGAAGAGGTAAAGATTGAAAACGTTGACTATAAGGATTTAGTAAACTTTGAAAATTGGAGAAAATATGAAGAAAACTAGTTCAAAAAGAAAACTAAATAATAGAGGATTTTCCTTGATAGAGCTTATAGTTACATTGGCTATTATAGTAATTCTTGCGGGAGCAGCAGCAGTTACAGTGTCTATGCTTGATAGCTCATATGTAGAGGATGCAGAGCGAGGTATAAAAGATTATATAAGCTTGGGTAGAACAAAAAGTATGAGTGTATCAGCTAGTGACTGGTATGTAACAGTAGCTAAAGAAGACGCGGATTATTATGTATATCTTTACAAGGAT
>JAFOCU010000255.1 GCA_017381055.1 Lachnospiraceae bacterium | reverse complement strand
TATGATGATGGTTTACTTGATGGAGATAATCATGATGTGTCTATGCCATCAGCTGATTATGAATATGGAACCGACAGTCTTAAGCTTGAAAATCTCGGTGTAATTTATAAGGAGCGTCCTGTAGGTGGACAGGTTGCAGATATTATATTTGACAAGTGGGTATACACAGATAAAGATGGTAATGAGCTTGGTAATATTACTCATATTGTTAAAGATCGAAGCGTTGATGGTAATCAGAGAAAGTACTCAGATATAGTACAGCCAGATGGTAAGATTTATCTTAAGGCTAAGTGGAAGGTTAAGGCAGAATTTGTAATAGGTGCAGATGCAACATATGGCGGAACATTACCTAGTGTTGAGGTAGAGTATGCATATGGTACAGGAAATATCTTAAGCGTAGCATTGCCAAATGTTGAACCGACAAAGGATTCGTTTGCCTTTACAGGATGGACTGTTGATGATGACCAAGAGTTACTTAGATATAACGCAACTCTTGGTGCAATAAATAGTGTGGATGTATCTACTCTTACTAGTCATAGATTCTATGCTAACTATGAAAGAACAGATTTTGGTATCTATATAGATGCATCAACTCTTAGTGAAAGATTTATATCTCTTTCATGTCTTAACAAAGCAAATAATATGGATATGCTCGTAAAGAATGCAGATGGTAGCTTGGCTACAGTAGTAAAGGATGGCAAGACATATTATTATACAACTGGTGTTAGGAAGAATGACAAAGCAGGAATTGTCATGAAAACAAATCATGGCTATACAATGGAGAGTATTGATGCAGATATTGATGGATATAAAATCACAAATAACGGATTGACTGTAGAATTTACAGCAGATATTTCGGTAAATGGAGATGTATATGTAACATTAGATGCAACAATCAAGCCAGTTGAATATGAGATAAAATTCTGGGATGGCAAAGAACCAAATGAAGTTCTTTGGGGCGGAACTAAGTTTACGTATAATTTAGATGATGTAGCAGCTAACAAGACTATCGGCGATATTATTAGAGAAGGCTTAGGCAATAATTCAATGTCTGATGAAGCTATTGCAGCATATATCAATACTATTGACAAGAATGATAGATTTACAGATTTCTACGGATTTAAATTGACAGGGCAGGCAGATTCATTATCTTTGGATAAGACTATCGCTTCTATATATGCAGAAAATACATCATTAGTGTATGGTGATATGGTATTTACTGCTGAGTGGAGAGAGTATGATAAGTATGCTATCAATGTAAATCTCTTTGAGAGAATTTTTGAAGAGGGTGGATTACATAGTGATGTCAAAGCAGAAGACGTGGTAGCGGTGTTATACTATTACGCGGATGGTGCAACTAAGGCGCCTGTATATACAGAGGAGATCATCGATCCAGTGACAGGAGATGAGAAGGTTGTAGCTTATGCTAAGGCTGGAGATAAGATTGAAATCGAACTCTACAGAGCTAATAGTAAAGGAAAACCTATAGGAGATCCTGTAACATCAGGTATTCTTTTTGAAGAACTCTATTATGAGTATGAAAGTAAGCTTAATGAATCAGTTCGTGCTGATATTAGAGATGGTTCTACATTCTTTACTGTAAAGGATGATGTAAAGGATGATACAACTATTAAAGTATATATGACCTTCTCATTGAAGAAGTACAATATCGTATACTGGGATTTAAGAGGTTTTGATAACAGCATGAATCCAACAACATATACGATTTTAGATGAGATCGAATTCGTGCCTATAACAGATGGTGTAGATTGGTTGCTTGTTTGTCCAGATACAGATGATACAAACAATGACGATGTAACAACGGAAGTTATT
>JAFOCU010000254.1 GCA_017381055.1 Lachnospiraceae bacterium | reverse complement strand
TAGCTACAAAGAAGAAAAAATAAATAAAGCTAACATAAGATATCCAACCACTATGTGTGGTTGGATATTTATAAGAAAGGATAAAGTGAAGGGTACAAAATGAATACGATGAATTTTTTGTTATCAGAATCAGCGGCAACAAGTACTAATGAAGAAGTTACAAATATTGTAAATTCCATGAAAGGATATTTACCTAAGATTATTGATTTTGGAGTTAATGTTATTATCGCATTGCTTATACTTTTTGTAGGAAAGATTATCATTAAGTGGTTGCTTAAGATTTGTAATAAGTTCTTTGAAAAGACTAAGGTAGAGATAAGTATTCGCAGATTCCTTAATTCTTTAATAAAGGTTGCGTTGTATGTAATATTAATAATAATTATTTGCGATAGAGTTGGTATTAATACAGCATCTTTTATAGCAGTATTAGGAACTCTAGGTTTAACAGTAGGTCTTGCTTTACAGGGAAGTCTTTCGAACTTTGCAGGTGGAGTTCTTATCTTGGTACTTAAGCCATTTAAGGTGGGTGATTATATTGTAGATAATGGAACTGGTTGTGAAGGAAAGGTTGATAGAATAGATTTATTTTATACAAAGATTATAACTGTGGATAACAGGGCAATATTTATTCCTAATGGAACATTATCGAATTCAGCTATTACAAATAATACTGAGTTTGATATTAGAAGAGTTGATATTGAATTTGGAATTGCGTATGCGTCGGATATCGATAAGGCGAAGGAAATAATCTTTAATATTGCAAAGGCTGACGAGAAGGCGCTTGAAGAAAAGGAAATATCGGTATTTGTTTCAAGACTTGATCCAAGTCAGGTTACAATTACACTTCGTGTATGGTGTAATACAGATTATTATTGGGATGTAAAGGCCAGAGTGACGGAAGCGGTTAAGAAGGAACTTGATGCTAATAATATCGAGATACCATTTAATCAGTTGCAGGTGCATATAGCTAAGTAAATAAGATATGATGTAAAAATTGTTGTATTTGTAGATTTAATAGCTAAAAATCCCCCTCTAAAAGAGGGGGGATTTTTTATATGCGTTATGTTAGTATTTAAGGGCGTTAAGCGAACGTGAATATGTTTGACGCGGGTTTTTCTATATTTTAGGAGTATCGTTTTGATACATGAATTAATGGAAAGTGTTTTAATATGTTTGGGAAGGCATATTAATACACTTTCTTTTTGCTTGTTATAGAATAAAAAATATGGTAAACTAGTGGGTGTGTCTTATTAAGACATAACAATAAACATTATTTAATTACGGAGGATATGATATGAAGCTCTGGGGCGGAAGATTTACTAAGGAAGAAAATCAGTTAGTACATAATTTTAATGCGTCAATTTCATTTGATCAGAAGTTTTATAAGCAGGATATAGAGGGAAGTATTGCTCATGTAACACAGCTTGGTACAGTGGGTATTATTACAGAAGACGAGATGAGAAAAATTATCGAAGGTCTTAAGGGAATCAAGGCAGATATAGAGTCTGGAAAGCTTGAGATTTCTGAGGAGAGCGAAGATATTCATTCATTTGTAGAGGCAAATCTTATCGAGAGAATCGGTGAGCCAGGAAAGAAGCTTCACACAGGTAGAAGTAGAAATGATCAGGTAGCTTTGGATATGAAGCTTTATACAAGAGATGAAGTTAAAGAGGTTGATGAGTTATTAAAGAACCTTTTAAATGTTATCCTTAGAATTATGAAGGAAAATGTTGATACATATATGCCAGGTTTTACACATCTTCAGAAGGCACAGCCTATCACACTTGCACATCATTTTGGTGCATACTTTGAAATGTTTAAGAGAGACCGTGATAGATTAAAGGATATTTATAAGAGAATGAATTACTGTCCTATCGGTTCAGGTGCATTAGCTGGTACAACATATCCACTTGATAGAAATCTTACAGCATCACTTTTAGGATTCGAGGGACCAACACTTAACAGTATGGATTCGGTATCTGATAGAGATTATTTAATCGAGTTCTTAAGTGCAATGTCTACAATTATGATGCATTTAAGCCGTTTCTCAGAGGAAATAATTATCTGGAATAGTAATGAGTATGGATTCGTAGAACTTGATGATGCTTATAGTACAGGAAGCAGCATCATGCCACAGAAGAAGAACCCTGATATCGCTGAGCTTGTAAGAGGCAAGACAGGTAGAGTATACGGTGCTCTTATGTCGCTCCTTACAACTATGAAGGGCCTTCCACTTGCATACAATAAGGATATGCAGGAGGATAAGGAGTTTACATTTGATGCTATCGATACTACAAAGGGATGTATCTCATTATTTACAGGTATGATAGATACAATGAGCTTCAACAAGGATAATATGGAATCAAGTGCTAAGAATGGTTTCACAAACGCTACAGATGCAGCAGATTATCTTGTAGGAAAGGGTGTTCCATTTAGAGATGCTCACGGTATCGTAGGCCAGTTAGTACTTTTCTGTATTGAGAAGGATATCGCTCTTGACGATATGACACTTGAAGAGTACAAGGCTATTAGCCCAGTATTCGAGGAGGATATCTACGAGGCTATCAGTCTTAAGACATGTGTTGAGAAGAGAATGACAATCGGAGCTCCAGGTATGGAGGCTATGAAGAAGGTTATCGCAATCAATGAGAAATACATGAGTGAATAAGACTTTTCAAGCAACGGAATATGTTGCAAGCTAGCTTGCAAACATATTCCGTTATTTGAAAAGTCAACATACATG
>JAFOCU010000253.1 GCA_017381055.1 Lachnospiraceae bacterium | reverse complement strand
TCCAGAATTATCAAGAATAAATGTAAACAACGTACAGGGTGCGGTTGTATTTTATCAGTAAAAAAATTAATTAGAAATAGGTGGTGACATGGCTATGGTAAAAATTTTCTTAAAATTAAAAAAGAATAATAAAGGTGTATCCCTAGTGGAGGTACTAGTTACCTTAGCCGTGGTTGTCATCATGGCAGGGCCACTTATCAATGGCTTTTTAAATGCTATGGGTGTTAATAGTAATGCTCGTACTATTCAGAACGGAACAACAGTTGGTCAGGATTTGGTAGAGGAGTTTGAAGCTTTACCAGTTGAACAATTATGTGGAATATATGAAGAATACCTTCCAGAAGACTTTTTAGCTACATATGAGGAAGGTGATATACTTACATTTACAGGTATTCCAGTTGATGGTCCTAATGGGGAAAAGTTTGAAGTAGATATCACTCTTGATCCTACTGCCTATAATGCAGATGGAGATAAGATTAATGTAAATAACGTTGAACTTCCAGGAATGTCAAGTTTATATGCTTCAAATAGTATTATGCTTTATAAAGATTATGTAGATGCAGATGATGATTTGAAGAATTTATTTGCAGCTACAGGAGAGTTAGATAATGATATTTTAGAAAATTTAAATACAAATGCCCAAAGACAGAAAATGTCAAAGGCAACAAATATTACAGTAAAATGTACGTATAATGATGTTTCAGATAAATATGATTATGACATTGAAATGGAAATGAGCTATTCGTATAAAAAATCAGCTACTGATGTAGTTACGGTTACAGAAGAACGATTAGTAGAGGATATGATTTTTGATGGTGACCAAACACATACTATATATTTAGTATGTCCGGTATTTGATATATATACATGGGCTTCAGTAGGTGGTGTATCTTATGCTACTGATAGTATTAATATTGAATACGTATACCACGGAATGCCAGAAGATAAAAAGGATGTATATTTCTATCTTGCTGAGCAAGAAGTGAATAATAAAACTCATCCAAATATAAGACAAAGAATAAATCCTACAAATGTAAAGGTAAAGGAACTTGAAACGGTGTACTCAATAACTGATGCATCTAAAAAGTTTGATAGAGAATCAACTATTATGTTGAATACAAATATAGGCAAGGATACAGCAGATTTAACATATGTAAATCAAGTTTCAGGTATAGCTTTGTACGATATGGATGTACAAGTTAGATTAGCAGGAGATTCAAAGGTAATTGCAGAATTCACATCATCTAAGTAGGTGTAATGGATAGGAGAGTTGGGTATGCGAAGATTAAAAATTAAAAAATTGAATAATCAGGGTTCTACATTTATTTTAGCCGTTCTTGTTATTACACTTCTTACTACATTAGCTCTTGCTTTAGCTAATGCATCTATATCAAATATGATGATGAAGAGTGTAGACAGAGGCTCAAAGAAGACATTTTATACAGCAGAGTCATTATTAGACCAGATTAGAGCTGGTGTAGGACATGACAGTGTGAAAAACTTAGCATCAGCTTACCAAACAGTATTAACTAATTTAGTTGATTCAGCTGAAGGTACGATGACAGGTAATGAAAAAGCCAATGAAAATCTTAAAAAGAATTATATAGATAATGTACTTGATACAGTAACAGCTGGGGAATTAGAGTTTGATGAAGAAGATGATATAACCGCGACCTCAGAGGGTGCTGTTAATATTGATGCCATTAAGGCAGCTACTACAAGTTACATAAGTAGCAAGATAGAAGGATATGGCGATAAGGCAGAGATTAAATCTATCGGTCATATCAAGGCATATAAAGAGGCCTC
>JAFOCU010000252.1 GCA_017381055.1 Lachnospiraceae bacterium | reverse complement strand
GCCTGGCTAGAGATTATAGACACAGCTACCTCTCTGCCTTTCACAAGAGATGACAACATATTTTTCACAGCAGGAAGCTCGCCCATATTTCCTATAAATATAAAGAATGCAATAAATGTCAAAAGCAGTGCATAATCTGCACCTTTTACCGCTTCCTTTTCCATAAATAATGCTACTAAAAATATAGCTACTGTAATCAGATGCCACGGAAGCACTCGTACAACCACCAAAATACAAAGAACAAACATTATAAAATAAACTACCACTCGCACCTTACTAGTCGCTTTTTTATTATCTTCATTTATGCTTAGTGTCACACTCTCTTTTTTGAATGTTAAAATCACTACAATTAATAGAACCGCAGAAACTGCTGTATAGGGTAGCATTAGAAGTATAAACTGTGCAATTCCCATTCCGCTAGTTCCATAAAGATATAAGTTCTGAGGATTTCCCATAGGCGTTAACATACTTCCTAAGTTTGCCGCAATTGTTTGCATCACCACCACTGGAATAACTAAATTTTCTTTGCCACTCATTTTTAATGTAAGAAGTGCTAGTGGCACAAATGTAATCAATGCAACATCATTTGTCAAAAGCATTGCCGAAAAGAAACACAAAAATACAAGAACAAATGCTAACTTTCTAGTACTATTGCACTTTCTTATAAGACTTTTACCTAAACCATCAAAGATTCCATTAATACCAAGGCCTGCCATAACTATCATAAGTGATAATAAAATTCCAAGCACTCGAAAATCTATAAACTCAATATACTCCTTTGATGGAGGGTTAAAAAACATTGAAACAACCGCAAGTATTGACGCTACCACAAGAACTGTATCTTTTTTTATGATTTCTGTAATTTTTTCTCTCATTATTCCTTATCTCTTTCTTCGTCTGCCTTCGTTCTTCGCACTCTATCATTCTCAATCCACTCATCCAACGTAAGAGGCTCATAATCAGAATACATACAAAAACAATTAATCATATGGCACTCAAGATTAACCAACTCTTCGCTATCCTTCTTTGGAACTCTTGTATCCCTAATTTGCTTTTGGAACTCATGAATAAGGCGTTCATCATGACTGTTATGAACGTGACCATACAACATATAAGCTCTAGGATTGCCTTTATCATCCACTCTATATTGTCCGTTATAACACATTATAGGATAATGACTAATCACAATCTTACACTTATTTTCCTTAAATTCGTGATATGGCTTAATCCATCTAAATTTGCTTCTATCAAACTTTCTGTCATCTAAAAATTTATCATGATTGCCCTCTATCAAAAATTTAATTCCATTAAGTCTATCAAGCAACTCATTAGTTTCTGTTCCCTTGCCCATAGAGAAATCACCCAGAATCACTATCTCATCCTGAGGGCGTACTTTATTATTCCATTTTTTGATCATATACTCATTCATCTCTTCAGCAGAAGCAAAGCCACGGCAATCCATGGCTATATTAAGGCTTCTATGAAAAAAATGACAATCCGAAATATAGTATCGCATAATCTAACCTACTAACTTAACTAAATTCACGGCCAAAGCACATATCCAAGCAACTGCACACTGTCCAAAGACAACTGCAAATGCCCACTTGCCACCAAGCTCTCTCTTAACTGCCGCAACTGCTGCCACACAAGGTGTATAAAGTAGGCAGAAAATCAACAACGCCATACCTGACACTGGATTTATAGCTGCTGTAACAGCTGCCATACTTCCAAATAATACTGTAAGTGTAGACACTACACTTTCCTTTGCCATAAAGCCTGCGATAAGCGCTGTCACAACTCTCCAATCTGCAAATCCAAGCGGTGCAAATATTGGCGCTACAACACCTGATAACATTGCAAGTATGCTGTCCTTTGAATCCTCCACGATTCTAAACTGAAGATTAAAGGTCTGTAAAAACCATATTAAAATGGTTGCTATAAATATAACTGTAAATGCTCTCTGTAAGAAATCCTTTGCCTTCTCCCAAAGTAATAACAATACATTCTTCGCACCTGGCATACGATAATTTGGTAACTCCATTACAAATGGCACTGCCTCACCCTTAAACATTGTTCCCTTAAGAAGTAGTGCTACTAATATTCCCACTGCTATTCCTATAAAATACAATGCAACCATTATAAGTCCACTGTATTTAGGGAAGAATGCCGCTGTAAAGAATCCATATATTGGAAGCTTAGCAGAACAACTCATAAATGGTGTAAGAAGTATGGTCATCTTACGGTCTCTCTCCGATGGTAAGGTTCTACTAGCCATTACTCCAGGCACTGTACAACCAAATCCTATAAGCATAGGCACAATACTTCTTCCAGATAAACCAAGTTTTCTAAGTAACTTATCCATTACAAAAGCAACTCTCGCCATATATCCTGTATCCTCCAAAAGCGATAGGAAGAAGAATAATATAACGATAATTGGCAAGAAACTTAATACGCTTCCCACACCATTAAATATTCCATCTATTACTAATGAATGAATAACACTGTTAACATTCCACGAACTTAGCGCTCCATCTACCACCGCTGTCAACTTCTCGATTCCAAGCTCTAGAATTCCCTGACACCAAGCGCCTAATACATTAAATGTAAGATAAAAAATAATAGCCATAATACCAACAAATGTCGGTATAGCAGTGTACTTTCCTGTAAGTATCTTATCGATTCTTTGACTTCTGATAAGCTCCTTACTCTCCGAAGGCTTCACAACTGTAGCCTCCACCAATTTCTCTATAAAACTAAATCGCATATCTGCAATGGCCGCAGCTCTATCTAAGCCACGTTCTTCCTCCATCTGCAAGATAATATGCTCTAACATTTCCTTTTCATTAGTTGATAAATCTAGGAGTTCCTCTATAGATTTATCACCCTCTGCAAGCTTTGTTGCTGCAAAACGAAGTGGTACTCCTGCCTTTTTCGCATGATCCTCTATAAGATGCATTATACCATGAAGACATCTATGTACTGCTCCATCGTGGTCCTCCTTATGACAGAAATCCTTTCTGCCTGGACTCTCCTGATATTTAGCCACATGAACGGCATGACTTATAAGCTCGTCAACACCTTCATTTTTCATTGCTGCAATAGGGATAACTGGAATTCCAAGAAGCTCCTCCATCTCATTAATGCGTACAGAACCACCATTTCCACGCATCTCATCCATCATATTTATGGCAAGAACCATAGGAATATCCAGCTCCATAAGCTGCATAGTAAGATAAAGATTTCTCTCTATATTAGTTCCATCAACTATATTAATAATTCCCTTTGGTTTCTCATCAAGAATAAACTGACGAGTAACTATCTCCTCACTTGTATACGGAGACATTGAATAAATGCCTGGAAGATCTGTAATCTCTGTATTAGCAACACCCTTTATCTGTCCGCTCTTTCTATCAACAGTAACACCAGGGAAGTTACCTACATGCTGATTAGCTCCTGTAAGCTGATTAAACAAAGTAGTCTTACCACAGTTCTGATTTCCAGCTAATGCAAATGATAATAATTCACCCTCTGGAAGCGGATGCTCGTGGTCCTTTACGTGATACTTTCCACCCTCACCAAGACCTGGATGTACGCCTTTTTTCTTAAGCTCTTTAGCTGACTTACAAGGTTTGGAAGTCTTATTATCATTAGTATTTTCTACCTGTTCTCCCTCAGCTAATTCATCCTCACAGATTAAATCAACTAAAATCTTTGCAGCATCATCCAATCTAAGTGTAAGCTCATATCCATGAACTCTAAGCTCCACAGGGTCACCCATAGGCGCATACTTTACAACAGTTACGCTAGCTC
>JAFOCU010000251.1 GCA_017381055.1 Lachnospiraceae bacterium | reverse complement strand
TTGAATCACCATTGATAATGCTACCATCTTCACCGATAGCGATACATCTATCAGCATCTCCATCATAAGCAAAGCCTACATCTAAACCATTCTCAATTACATACTTCTGTAATACTTCAATATGTGTAGAACCACAGTTTGTATTGATATTAGTTCCATCTGGAGCATTATTAATAACGTGTGTCTCAGCACCAAGAGCGTCAAATACACTCTTAGCAATCTGCCATGAGCTACCATTTGAGCAGTCAAGACCAACCTTTATATTCTTCATTGAGTAAGAAACGTTTGAAATAAGGTATCCAATATAACGATTTCTACCAGCTACGTAATCAACTGTACGACCGATTTCTTCCTTCATAGCTATTGGAAGCTCACCGTACTCGCCATCTAAGTACTTCTCTACCTCTACGATAGTCTCATCTTCCATCTTCTCGCCCTTGCCATTAAGAAGCTTAATTCCATTATCATAAAATGGATTATGACTAGCCGAAATCATAATACCACAGTCGAACTCGTCGACCTTTGTGATATAAGCTACACTAGGTGTAGTTGTAACATGCATAAGATATGCATCTGCGCCTGAAGCTGTAATACCAGCAACAAGGGCATATTCAAACATATATGAAGATCTTCTTGTATCTTTACCTATAACAATACGACACTTCTTATCATTTTTCTTACCGTAATACCAACCTAAAAAACGGCCGATTTTAACTGCGTGCTCATATGTTAAATCAACATTAGCTTCACCTCTAAAACCGTCCGTTCCAAAATATTTACCCATACAATGATTCTCCTTTACCCACTTATAAACATAAGTTTTTCAACTCATTTATTTTATCACTACTATATGTGGTGCGCAAGAAAAAAATGTTGGAAATTTTCATTTTTTATTTCAAAAAGTGACCATAAATTTCATTTACCGTCTCTGCAAATGAGAAAGTATTATCGTACTTTTTCAATATTTTATTAAGTTCTATAATCTGATGCTTATTAATTACACAAAGAAGAACCGTCTTCTTTTCATGTGTAAATGAGCCCATAGCATCTATCTGTGTTGAACCATGATGCAACTTTTCACTTATCTCTGCTGTTATCTCATTTGGATGCGATGTAATGATAGTGAACTTACAAGCACTTTTCGTACCTCTGATAATCGCACTACCTACATAGCTAGAAAGAAATGAATACGTTATACATAAGCAAACTGGATTATAATCATAAATCATATTTCCCTCTATATCCTTTGTTGCATAGACGAAGAATGAAACAATCGCAACCATACTATTGATAACAAAAGTAACCCAAAAAAAGTTAAGTTCTGGTTTTTTCTTACTTATATACTTAGATATTATATCAGTTCCGCCAGTTGACGCATTATTTCTAAAACAAAATCCATATACAACGCCACTTATTACACCACTAAGTATAGCTGGAAATATCGTATCATGACCCATAGACTTATATTGAAATTCTTCAAGACCTAGCTTCTGCAAATATATGAATACTAATGAATATGTAACACAAAAACATAACGAATACTTAGCAAATCTCTTTTGCACAAAGAAATATGCTAATATACATAACGGTACATTAATAATCAAAGACATATAACCTATACTGAACCCAGTCTTATACTGAATCATAGTGGCTATACCATTAAGTCCAGCTGGCGCAAAGTTATTTTCAACTACGAAGAGTTGATAATTAAACGCAAGTAAAATGGCTATAGCCATAATGATTAAGTATCTTATTATCCGATTTAATTGTTTTATATATGTGCTCATAAAAGCGTCCTCATTTATTTACTACTCAAAATACTCCAATAGTTCGTAAACTCTTTCTTCAGTCAATCTAGCATCAGTATTACATTCTACCATAGGCTGCATGCTTCCGCCTTCAAAGTCAGAACCAGCCAATGCCACTTCCTCAAGCTTCTTTTCTGTCCACTCCTGCTGCTCCTTACTTAAAGTTTCCCACGTAGCTTCATCTACATAATCTTCCAATGCCAACCATACATAATCTAAGGTCTCATTCCAAAGTGTACTAATTTGATAGGAAATCTGATTCATATCAGCCTGAGTAACTGCCTCTTCTGTTAATTGCTTTGTAAGCTCTTCTACTTCTTGTTTTGTAGCTTCTAATTTTCCATTGATGTCATAGCCTGTAGGTTGTTCTTGAATAGCTGTAGTCAATTCTTGAGTTGTTGTTTCTGGAGCTATCTCTGTAGTTGCCTCTGGTGTTGTTGTCTCTGTAACCTTAGTTGTACTATTTCCCTCTGCTGCCGGTCCACATGCTGTTAAAACGATTATAGCCATACTAAATATAGCTGCCACCTTGCATCTTGAACTTATTTTCTTTATCATCACGTACATCCTCCTTATTTGTCAACATAAACTCTACTTATAATCAAAAAGGCTTCTCAAGAAAACTTGAAAAGCCTTAATTTTATTAATATTTAATTAGAACTTACCCTGCTCTGCTGCTTCCTGGATAGAAACTGCAACTGCAACTGTCATACCAACCATTGGGTTGTTACCTGCACCGATAAGACCCATCATTTCAACGTGAGCTGGAACTGATGAAGAACCTGCGAACTGTGCATCTGAATGCATACGTCCCATTGTATCTGTCATACCGTATGAAGCAGGACCTGCTGCCATGTTATCTGGGTGAAGTGTTCTACCTGTACCACCACCTGATGCTACTGAGAAGTACTTCTTACCCTGCTCGATACATTCCTTCTTGTAAGTACCTGCAACTGGATGCTGGAATCTTGTAGGGTTTGTTGAGTTACCTGTGATAGATACGTCAACGCCTTCCTTATGCATGATAGCAACACCTTCACAAACATCGTTTGCACCGTAGCAGTTAACCTTAGCTCTAAGACCTTCTGAGTAAGACTTTCTAGAAACTTCCTTAACTGTGTTTGTATATGGATCGTACTCTGTCTCTACGAATGTGAAACCATTGATACGAGAGATGATCTGAGCAGCGTCCTTACCAAGACCATTTAAGATAACTCTTAAAGGCTTCTGACGAACCTTGTTAGCCTTCTCTGCGATACCGATAGCACCTTCAGCTGCTGCGAATGACTCGTGACCAGCTAAGAATGCGAAACACTCTGTCTCTTCCTCAAGTAACATCTTACCAAGGTTACCATGACCGATACCTACCTTACGTGTATCAGCAACTGAACCTGGGATACAGAATGCCTGAAGACCTTCACCGATAGCTGCTGCTGCATCAGCTGCCTTCTTGCAACCCTTCTTAATAGCGATTGCTGCACCTACGATGTAAGCCCAACAAGCGTTCTCAAAACAGATTGGCTGGATGCCCTTGATCTGATTGTAAACATCAAGACCTGCATCCTTTGTAATTTTCTCTGCTTCTTCAATAGAAGCGATTCCATAGCTATTTAAAACAGAATTGATTTTGTCAATTCTTCTTTCATATGATTCAAATAATGCCATTATAATGTCCTCCTTCTATTACTCTTCTCTTGGATCGATAATCTTAACTGCATCTGCAACTCTACCATACTGACCCTTTGACTTCTCCCAAGCTGTGTTAGGATCGTCGCCCTTCTTGATGAAATCTGTCATCTTTCCAAGGCTTACGAACTGATAACCAATGATATGGTCTTCAGCATCAAGAGCAATACCTGTTACATAACCTTCAGCCATCTCAAGGTAACGAGGACCTTTCTTAAGTGTTCCGTACATTGTACCAACCTGTGAACGGAGACCCTTTCCTAAGTCTTCAAGACCTGCACCTACTGGAAGTCCATCCTCTGAGAATGCAGACTGTGTACGACCGTAAACGATCTGTAAGAATAACTCTCTCATAGCTGTATTAATAGCATCACAAACTAAGTCTGTGTTTAAAGCTTCCATAACTGTTAAACCTGGTAAGATTTCTGAAGCCATAGCAGCTGAGTGTGTCATACCTGAACAACCAATTGTCTCAACTAATGCTTCCTGAATGATACCTTCCTTAACATTAAGAGTAAGCTTACAAGCACCCTGCTGTGGAGCACACCAGCCTACACCGTGTGTTAAACCAGAGATATCCTTTACTTCTTTATTTTTTACCCATCTTCCTTCTGTAGGAACTGGAGCTGCGCCATGATGAACGCCCTGTGCCACTGGACACATTTTTTCAACTTCATGTGAATAAATCATTATAAATCTCCTTTCGAAAATTGATACTTCTATTTATTTTCTCATAAAAAGCAAAAATAGTCTACACTATTTTTGCTTTTTTGACAAGATTTTTGTATTATATTATTTCATTTTCTCTGCACTAGTTAATGCAGCTAATAACATTGCTATGAGTCCAGCAGATATTTTTCCTATTATAAGAGTTGTAATCATATTAGGTGCCACAGATGATGTAAAACCTAAATGTGCTCCCAATGTCGCAGCCGCACACACAAGCCACGCACTATTTATCACCTTACCTCTTGGATTCATACCTTTTATCATAGAAAATACTGGAACTGAATTAGCTAACGCCACAATCAAACCTAACATACTTTCTGCGTTCAAGCCAAAGAAATCACCTATGTAATCTAAAGGCTTTGAAAGAATCCATTTAATAACCTTTATAATTGGGTAACTACCCATAAGAATTATTCCTATATCTATTAGAACTCTTCCACCCTCAGTAAGCGGTGCCATTCCTGAAACTATAGTTATTCCTGTTAAATGTTTAAAAGCCGCTAATGCAATACCAGCTATTGCAACAATATTTAAAAACTTTCCAAATAATTCAAAAGCTTTTACCATAAATTTTTGAAAGAATACCAAACCTACAATTAATACCACCGCAAACATAAGCAATGGAATACAATTTATAAGTAGCTTCTTAAAAGCAATCCCATAAAACAAACCAGAAATTATAGTTCCAAACGGCATTGCTATAATACCTAGCATAACTCCCTTGAAGAAAAACTTATAATCCTTTTCTTCTATTAGCCCTACACCCACAGGAATAGCAAACACTATTGTGCAACCAATCATAGATGCAACTGTCGTACCTGCAAGTAATCCAATAGTTTTATCAACTGCAAGACTAGTAGCTAAAGTATAACCTCCCATATCATTCGCTAATATTGCACCAAACATAGCAGGATCAATACCATATCTTTTAAATAACGGAGTTATAATCGGTGCTAAAACCTTAGCAATAACTGGCGCAAAAGAAATAATTCCAATAATTGTAAACCCTATACTTCCTATACATTTAAAGCCATCTTCAAGCTCCTTGCCTAGCCCTAGCTTATTACCAATAATTTTATCAATGGCACCTATAATTATGCCAGTTGCCATTATAAACATTACAATATCATTAAAACTCATATTACTTTACCTCCAAAGTATATTGGTTGTTTAACATTTTACCTTAGTATATATAAATTAACAATATACATTTTTGTATTTCTATGGTATTATAGTCATAGTTTTTCTACCCGTTTGAATGGTTAAATATAAGAAAACTATCTATAGATTAAAGTGAGGTATATATACATGGGACTTTTTAATTTTAAAAAACGTAAAATTAAGAAAAAGCGTGCGCAGCTTTGTGAAGATATCGAGATATTTATCCAAGTTCATTTTGTACGCGAAAGAAATAACGCAAAAAATAAGTACAACACTCTTAGCTTAAAGAGTGATCCAGACAGAGATGCTTGTAAAGAATGGTATGAAAACCATGGCAATCCAAAGACTTTTAGTGAAATTGTTTTAGCTTATATAAAGGCTTCTGAGTTAAAAGAAGAACAAATCTGTGATAAATGTGGTTTTGAAAAAAGTTTTATCTCTAAACTTAGAAATGAAAAGAACTATCACCCAAGCAAGGGCGAGGCTGTTCTATTTGCTATGGCATTTAAACTTAACTTTGAGGAAACTAAAGCCTTACTTATGTCTGCAGAACATGCTCTTACAAATTCTTCTAAGGAAGATCTTATTATTCGTTATTTTATCGAGCAAAAAGAATATAGCATAAACAATCTTAATTATGTATTAGAGAAGTTTTGCGAATTAATAATTAAAGATATTATATAAAAAAATCCCCTTCCAAAGGGGATTTTTTATGCTCATTATAATTTTTTACGATTTCGAAACCAAAATCAATATTCCACCAACCAAAATCAATGGAGCAAATACCGTAATCATACCCATCAATATAATGCATACAGCATTTAATGCACTAAGTAAAACCGAAAAATAGCAACCAAGCCTTGCTGTTTTTCCGCATTTCTTCATATATTGGAAATTAACAATAATAACAATAAGATATATTACAACAAGTACTATTCCTAAAAGATCCATTAATGTTTCAAATGCACTAGTATAATGGTAATCTACAACCATACTATGTATAACAATTGTTCCAGTCTGTAATAAAAAATAAATAATTGATGCAATACCTGCTATAACCGCCAAAATTCCATTAACAATTTTATTCATAACAATCCCTCACTTACTCTATATCTCTTCTCTACAAAAATAACAATTATATTTCTTAGCTCTTGATCTTGGCACAATATTTTCAGCACCACAGTACTTGCATGTAACCTTTTCATCATAAGCACTAGTTACTGCAGCATTATCACCATTTATACCATATGTATTATATCCATTACTACTGTATGTTGTAGTATTAAAATTCTTATTAGCCTCTTCCATTTTAGAATATGAAGTCTTTGGTAGATCAGCTTTCATCTGCTGCTTTCTTTCAATGTAGGCTTCTTTTCTATCCTCGAAACGCTCATGAACCGACGCTTCTCCAATAGGCTGAACCTTATGCTCATAAGCATGTGTATGTCCACCATTATTAGGCATATTCATTGCTGTTCCATTTAATGTCTGCTGACTATAATGAGAATTAATTGTTTGATACTTTGAAGGTGGTGCACTAGCTGGACCTCGCTGATTCATTCTCTGTTGCTGAACAATATCAGACATTTTGCCTCCAATACCTTTTGAATTCTTCACCGCTTTAACAATCATCACAATTATAAATACCCATACAAAAATAGGTATTAATGCCCCTATTATATAAATTAGTCCAAATCCAAATCCAAAACCCATATACCCTACTTCCTTTCATCCAAAAATACATATGATATTATATATATTCATGATGTAAAGTGTCAATGGCTTTTTGTTCCCAATACCTCTTACTTCTACCATACATAGCAAGCATTACGAACCCTACAGGTAATAAATAAACAAGCTGCATAAACATAAGTAAAATTAGTATAAAAGTAGACTGTACAAATATAGCCACAACTAATCCTGCAAAGATACAACCTAAATATAATGAAAACACATTTTCCGACATAACATTGTATCTATTCATTATACTCATCTCTTTTTTACTATCCCCATCAAACTCTATTCTGCTTGGACTAATACATGAACAAAACTGTATAAGATATATTGCAAGCACCACCACTACGAAAAGCGGAAAATAAAATAAGTTATCAAAAATAAATTGTGTATTCATAATCAATTCCTCCCAAATGTATTATCATCTTGGGTATATATTACAAAAGGTGTAGTCCAAAAATTCGGACTACACCTTCTTATTTTTATTATATATTTTTAATTTACGCAAGTAATGAATACTCTTCAAGATTCCATACCTTATCAACAAGACCTTCGTAAAACTCAGGCTCATGACAAACGATAAGTACAGCACCCTTGTACTCCTTAAGAGCTCTCTTTAACTCATCCTTAGCATCTACATCAAGATGGTTTGTAGGCTCATCAAGAAGTAAGATATTAGTCTCATTGTTAATAAGCTTACAAAGTCTAACCTTTGCCTGCTCACCACCAGATAATACTCTAACTTGGCTCTCAATATGCTTAGTTGTAAGACCACACTTAGCTAATGCTGAACGCACCTCATACTGTGTATAAGATGGGAACTCTTCCCAAATTTCTTCGATACAAGTATTATTAGATGCCTTAATCTCCTGCTCAAAGTATCCCTTATAAAGGTAATCACCTAAAGCCGCCTTACCCTCAAGTGCTGGAATAAGACCAAGTACACTCTTTAAGAATGTTGTCTTACCGATACCATTTGTTCCAACGATAGCAATCTTCTCGCCTCTCTCCATTCTAAGGTTCATAGGCTTAGAAAGTGGCTGACTCTTATCATATCCAATAACTAAATCTGTAGTTTCAAATATAACCTTACCTGCTGCTCTAGCTTCCTTAAAGTTAAACTCTGGCTTTGGCTTCTCCTTAGCTAATTCTATAACATCCATCTTATCAAGCTTCTTCTGTCTAGACATAGCCATATTTCTAGTAGAAACTCTCGCCTTATTTCTAGCAACGAAATCCTTTAAGTCAGCGATTTCCTGCTGCTGACGATTATATGCAGCCTCAAGCTGAGCCTTCTTCACTGCATAAACCTCCTGGAACTTATCATAATCACCAACGTAACGATTAAGCTCCTGATTTTCCATATGATAAATAATATTAATAACACTATTTAAGAAAGGAATATCATGAGAGATAAGAATAAACGCACTCTCATACTCCTGTAAATATCTCTTAAGCCATTCAATATGATTAGCATCTAAATGGTTAGTAGGCTCGTCAAGAAGTAAGATATCAGGCTTCTCAAGAAGTAACTTAGCAAGTAAAATCTTTGTTCTCTGTCCACCACTAAGCTCTGTAACGTCCTTATCAAGACCAAGTTCAAGAATACCTAATGCTCTAGCAACTTCCTCAACCTTCGCATCAATTACATAGAAGTCATGATTAGTAAGCATATCCTGGATAGTTCCAAGCTCCTCCATCATAGCATCCATCTCATCAGCAGAAGCCTCGCCAAGCTTATCACATATAGCGTTCATCTTCTCTTCCATATCAAAAAGCCACTTAAATGCAGAACGAAGAACATCACCAATAGTCATACCCTTTTCAAGTACTGCATGCTGATCTAAATATCCTACACGCACATTCTTATTCCACTCTACATTACCAGCATCCGGAGTAAGCTTACCTGTAACAATATTCATAAATGTCGACTTACCTTCACCATTAGCACCGATAAGTCCAATATGTTCACCCTTTAATAATCTAAATGAAACATTATCAAATATGGCTCTGTCACCAAAGCCATGACTAAGATTTTCTACATTAAGTACCATATAATAACCAAACCTTTCAAAATATAAAAATGTACACGCCGTCAGACCAAATATTTCCTATACAGCTGTGCTCATTCATAAAGTTTAACAGAAAGACGACTAGTTTACAACTATACTTTTTACTAAAAATAAGTATATTACACTTAACAATCTTTCAAATCTATATTATACTTTTCCATAAGAGTCAGGTTGCATGAAAAATGCGTAGAAAACAAACTTAAATATAAATCTTTTTTAAGAAAGGACGACTAAAATGAATAGCATAAATATACCTTCAGCTAATATAAAAAGCTTTATGAATAGCCTTCTAGTAGGCGATACATTTAACAAATTCCTCTTAGAA
>JAFOCU010000250.1 GCA_017381055.1 Lachnospiraceae bacterium | reverse complement strand
GGAATCTTATTAACACTTCCTGACCAATTAAATACAATCTTCTTTTGATCCATAATCTCTTTCTTATCAGAAAGAACAACATCTATAGGAACAACTCTTGTATAATGCTCCATCCTAGTAGAATCCATATTTTCATATATTTGATTAATATATTCCTTCGCTAAATCCAGCTCACCTTGTTCTATATGATAAGAAATAACCCACATGTGCTGTCTTACATCATGTCTAAACTTCTTCATATCCTGAGTCTTTTCAACCATAAGTCTTATATGCTTTTGCTGCTCTGTTACATATAGATTGAGCATATCCTTATCATTTTGCATCTCACTGTTCTTTTGCATATAAACAGATAAAAACAAAAATGCCAAGCCATATACCACACATATAAAGCTAATCACAAAACCAATAAAATTAACTATATTACTTTCCACCCTATGTAACTTAACGAAATGCTGCATAGTAGCTAATATTACAATAAATATCAACTCTCCTACTGTCATAATCATATAAACTGGTATACTTATCTTAATATTTATCTCTCTTCTAGCTGGTTTTTTCTTGATATACCAATAATCTATAAGAAGAATCAATAAATATATGGCATCTACAAGACAAGACAACCCTGTACTGTAATATACATTACTTACTGAAATATTAAGTATTGTGGCCATAGCATAAGAAATAGCCATACTCATCATAGTTGTCATAAGCATAAGTGTCGGATACAGACATAGCCACTTTTTCTTATTGCCTTCCAATAATATTAATGGAATTAATACAGCATACAACGTTCCTATTATAGTGAAAAACATATTCAAATCAAAATATGAATTCAAAAAATAGCAAATACCCATAGGTACACCAACTGCAACAAGCTTAATTTTATTTTTAATTATATTAGCATTAAAAATCTGCCTATATGAAAGCAATATTATCAAGAACTCTGCTATAGCTCTAATGCTTTTAATAATACTATCTGTCATTTGTTTTCTCCCTAAAAGTCTTTAGCAGATAATCTTTATACTTACTTCTAGCTTCTTCCTTATACTTTCTCCCTACTGGAAGTTCATCTGCTCTATCCGTAAAATTAGCCACATCTGCTATGTTTGTAATATATTTTAAATTTACAAGGTATGATTTGTGAATCCTTATAACAGAAGACCTAAGTAGCTTTTCTTCCCATGACTTCATATTTCCATATGCAAGATATTCATCCTTCCTTGTCACAACTCGCACATAATTCTTCTCACCAGATATGTACATTATCTCATCTGGAGAAATCAAAATATCTCTACCATCTACATTTATCTCAATAGGCTCTATGGTCTTCATCTTATCCACAAGCTTCTTAAGCTCTTTAAAAAGCTTATCACACTCAACCGGCTTACATAAAAATCCCATTGTCTTATAGCTAAAAGATTCAAAAACATACTCCGCATGACTAGAAGCAAAAATAATATAATTTACATTATCCTTTTCCTCTAGCTGCTTCAACGCCTCAATACCACTTATACCGTCCATTTCAACGTCCAAAAACAAAATGTCTATATGCTCCTTGGAATTAAGAAGCTCCTCT
>JAFOCU010000249.1 GCA_017381055.1 Lachnospiraceae bacterium | reverse complement strand
TCGTATTGACCACTTCAGAGGATTTGATGAGTATTATGCTATTCCATTCGGTGATCCAACAGCTAAGAATGGTAAGTGGGAGCAGGGTCCAGGCTTCGATTTATTCAAGGCACTTAATGAAGCATTAGGTGAGATGAATATCATCGCTGAAGACTTAGGATATATTACAGATACTGTAAAGCAGTTATTAGCTGATACTAAGTTCCCTGGTATGAAAGTATTACAGTTCGCGTTCTTTGAGGATTCTGAAAGTGAATATCTTCCATATAACTATGTAAATAACGGTGTAGTATATACAGGTACACATGATAATGACACAGTTGTAGGTTGGTATGAGTCTTTAGATAAGGGATGTAAGCAGTTCACAAAGGATTACCTTAAGATTAAGGAAGATGATGATGTTTGTGATGCTATGGTAGCAGCGGCTATGGGTAGTGTAGCAGATCATTGTATCATCCCAGTTCAGGATTACTTAGGACTTGGTTCAGAGGCAAGAATCAATATACCTTCAACAGTTGGTTCTAACTGGAAGTGGAGAATGAAGAAGGGTGCCCTCTCAAGTGAAATCATTGAGAAGATGGCTGGTATGGCTAAGATGTATGGTAGATATAATCCAGTTAACAAGCCAGTTGTAGAAGATGAAGAAGAAACATCAAAGTAGTGAGAAATTTTTTTGATAACTTCCTATAAACTAAACGAAAGAAGTTCTAGTATATGCTAGAGCTTCTTTTGTTTTATATAATTTCTTTACGGAGGAATTAATCTGTGATATTATGAAATGAGGGTAAATAATATAGATAAAAGGTAGGAATGACTTATGGAAAATACAGGAAATAATACAGAAATAATAGATACAATGTACGAGGCTGGACTTGTTCTTGAAGGTGGCGGTATGCGTGGTTTATATACAGCTGGCGTACTTGATTATTTTATAGATAAAGGTATATATTTTAGAAATTGTTATGGTGTATCTGCTGGTGCTACTCAGTGCTGTAGCTATTTGTCTAAGCAGAAAGGACGAGCTTATAGAATTTTTACAAAGTATATGCATGATAAAAGATATGCATCTTTAAGTAATCTTTTAAAGGAAGGTAATTATTTTGGGAAAGATTTTTCATTGAAGATGATACCAGATGAGTTAGAACCGTTCGATTATGACACTATAAAAAACTGTGGTGCTAATTTTTATGCGGTAGCAACTAATTGCAAGACTGGTGAGCCTGCATATCTTAAAGTAGGGGATATGCATGAAGAGGTAGAGATGGATAAGGTGTGGGCTAGTTGTTCATTGCCGCTTTTATCGAAAAATGTTCATATAGAAGGTGAAGAGTATCTAGATGGTGGAGTTGCGGATTCTATTCCAGTAGTAAAAGCCATAAGAGATGGGAATAAAAAGGTTGTTCTTGTACTTACAAGAGATAAGTCATATAAAAAGAAACCTAATAAGCTTATGTCAATTATAAAGTTTAAATACAAGTCATATCCAAAGCTTGTAGAGGTTATGAAAAAAAGACATAGTATCTATAATAAAACTATAAGAAGAATAGAAAAGCTTGAACAAGCCGGTAAAATATTTGTTATAAGACCGAAGAAAGTGGTTGAGATTGGTAGATTAGAGAAGGATGCTGGCAAAATGACAGC
>JAFOCU010000248.1 GCA_017381055.1 Lachnospiraceae bacterium | reverse complement strand
CTACGAAAGCAAGTATAAACCAAGGAAGAAGTCCGAAGATATTAACTTTTGTCTTTGCTTCTCCATTAGTAGCAGCGTGTTTTTTTGCTTTGATGTGAGCGCTTATTAATGAGAATATTATTACAGTTGGAATGATGGATAAAGTTCTGGTAAGCTTTACCATTGTGGCGAAATCGCCAGCAGCTTCGCTGAAAGCATATCCTGCAGCAACTACGCTTGAGGTATCATTTACAGCAGTACCAGCCCAAAGGCCATAAGCCATATCGCTAAGTCCTAGAGCATTACCCATAAATGGAAATGCGATAATCATAGCCATATCAAATAAAAATGTGGCAGACATTGCGTAGGCAATATCTGAATCTTCCGCATCGATAACTGGAGCAATGGCAGCGATAGCAGAACCGCCACATATGCCAGTTCCGGCAGAGATAAGATTAGAAAGCTTCCAGTTAAGCCCCAAAGCCTTGCCGATAAAGTATCCGCCTCCGAAACACGTAAGTAATGTAAATACCATAACAGCTAAAGACATTTTTCCTACTTGAAGGATGGTGCTGATGCTTAGAGAAGCACCTAGTAAAACAATAGCAAATTTAAGAACTTTTTTTGAAGTGAATTTAAGTCCTGAAGATATCATTTTATTAGGCTTTTTTATTTGATTAATTATCATTCCGATAAATAATGCTATTACCGATGCCCCGATTAAATGGATTGGAAGTAGTGATTCTATCCATTTTGCGGTGGCGGCAATGAGAAGTGCTATAAGGAATCCCGGGATAATGTTTAAGACTCCATTTAATTTGTTTTTCATATTTCCAGTCATAATTTCCTCCGTGTTTTATTAATTATCTTTGGATATTATATAATATAATTTTAGGGATGTAAATTGAATCTAAGTAAGCATAATTATTTAGGAGCAATTGGTTGTAAAATATTTGTAGGATGATTTGGTGGAGAATATATTACAGATAATTTTAGTGGTTCGTTTTGAGTGTTGATTATATTATGGCAGTAGCCCGCAGGAATAAAGACGCCATCATTTTCACACATATTTTTTTGATAGGTTATATGGTGCATACATTCTCCTGCTTTAAATAGAGCCTGACCTTTTTCAATTCTAATAAATTGGTCAAGGTTTTCGTGGACTTCAAAGCCGATTTCTTCGCAAGGGGGAATGCACATAAGTGTCATTTGAATATGATCGCCGGTCCAGAGGGCTATTCGAAAATTATTGTTTTCTAAGGTGTGTTGGTGGATGTTAGCAATATAGGGATGCATGTTTTTGTTATCGAATGTAGTATTACAATTAATGTTCATAGAAAAATCCTTTTTCTATAATTATATGATCAGAATATGAATATGATGTATTGATTATTTTTCAGGAGAGGTATATACTAAGTATATACAATTTTGGAGGTGGATTATGCAAGCGCAAATTAAAGAATGGGGAAATAGTCAAGGTGTTAGACTTTCAAAAGAAATATTGCAGAGTGCAGGGATTGCCATAAATGAGATTATGGATGTTACTGTATCAAATGGAGTGATTACTTTAACGAAACAGTTTCGCCATAAAACATTAGAGGAAAGAGCGGAAGAATATGGTGGAAAATTAATGCTTGATGGTGAATATGATTGGGGAGAGCCTGTAGGAAGAGAGGTATGGTAATGACAAATTTTCATCAAGGGGATATTTTGAGAATAGAGAAAATAAAGCATCCGGTATTGGTAGTAAGCAAAGATTTTTTTAATGCTAGTGGGCAAATAATTGGATGCCCTATTATTAAGGAGTCTATCCCGGGACCACTACATATTTGGATGTCTACAGAAGATAATGAAGGATATATACAATGTGAAAAGCTTGCATTATTGGATTTGGTCTATAGGGGTTACAAGAAGATAGATACTTTGCCAATAGCCGAAATGGTTAATGTGGTGGATGCAATACAAGGTATTTTTGAATACATCTAGATAGGAGTATTGAATATATGACAGAACAAGAAAAAATGTTACAAGGAAAAATATACGACACATCAGATAAAGAATTGGCAGCTATGCGTCTTAAGGCCCATAAGCTTTCAAAGGCATATAACGATACTTTTGAAGATGAGGAAGAAAAGAGAACAAATATTTTGGATGAACTTTTACCTAATAGAGGCGAGAATACATACATTCAAGGTCCGATTCAGTTTGATTATGGTGAGTTTACAACTTTTGGCGAAAGATGTTTTGCTAATTTTAATTTGACAGTATTAGATTGTTGTCCTGTTAACATAGGTAATGATGTATTCTTTGGACCAAACTGTACATTGGCGACACCAATACATCCACTTCTTAATGATGAGCGTAAAATGAGATTTAAGGAAGATGGAACAGCATATGATTATGAATATGCCAAGCCTATTGTAATAGAGGATGGATGTTGGCTTGCTACAAACGTGACAGTGTGTGGTGGCGTTACTATTGGCAAGAATTCTGTTATAGGTGCAGGAAGCGTAGTTACAAGAGATATACCGGAAGGATGTTTGGCTGTAGGCAATCCATGTAGGGTGGTAAGAAAGCTTACGGAAGAGGATGCTGTACTCAAAAATTTATTTAATAATTAATAATTTCCTATTCAATTTTATGCTGAGATGTGCTATAATATTTTCATTGAAACAGTCGTGAAAATCTTTAAAATCATAAAATTGAATAGGAGGAATGCTTATGAGAAAGATGAGAGCAAAAGTGTTGTCATATGTACTTGTTGTACTTATGATTATGTCTTTAATTCCAGTATCTGCATTTGCTGGCGGGGAAGCAATGAGCGATGAATTTAAGGCTATTTTAAATGAGAAGGGCGAGTTCGAAATGTACTCGGTAGTGCCTAAGTCAGAAGATGACGTGATGAAGTTTTTCTGGGATAGTGAAAAAATGTGGAATGAATATCCAGACTTATGGTTTGATGAATTTAGTGATGATTATAAGTCATGTGTTATCACAAATAGTCAAACGGATGAATCTCATAGAGTAAATATAAAGTATATTTATGATGAAAGTGCTATGGCTTTGGTGGATGGGATTGTTAAGAAGATTCCAGAGGGTGAATATAATGAAGAATATGATTACTATGAGTCATATTTATTTGAAGTTAAGGATATGGAATTAGTTAATTACTGGTTGAATAATGGAGACAGTTGTGATCTTATTAGCTATTCAGGAGAATTCAAGGAATTACTTGGATATAAGAATTTTAGAATTGATGGTCGTAAAGGAGACGATGCTCCGTTTTATACAATGGTAGAGGGGTTTGCACCATTTTCATATGATGGAACTGTATATGATGTAGTTAATATAGGTGCAGAGGCAAAACATGCGATTTTTGTACCAGATGAAACAGGTGACACACCTGAAGAATTACAGGCGGCAGTATTAAAGAGAATTGAGGAATATATTGGTAAAGGCAAAGTTAAGATAGTTGATTATGGCACTAATCCATTGGATATCATGTTAGAAGGCTATGATGCGTCTATTGAGTCGGCGCAAGAAGATGTTGCCAGAGAGCAAGGATATCTTGCTGAGCATGAAGGCTTTATAGCTGATTGCGAGGCTAGTGGTGATACTACTTCTGAGGATTATCAATCGCTAATTGAACAATTGCCTGATCGAGAAGAAAGCGTTCAGCAGGCACAAGAAAATTTAGAAAGTGCTCAAAATGCTAAACAGAAATATATAGATGAGTACAACACTGTTGGCGGAGAAAACTACTACCTCAATGAAGCTGTTGGAGATTACTATTTCACAATGGCTGTAGGTGAAGCGGAATATTCATTTGTTGTTATTAAGGATTCAAAACGTATGATAACACCAGAATATAAATCTTCGGATGTAAGAACAGGAATCACAGTTGATTCTACAGATTCATCTATTCCGCTTGATACGCTTATTAGTGTTGATGAGTTAACTAGTGGAAAAACTTATGAGGATATTATGACAGTTCTCAACATAGATAATTGTAAGAGCTTTGACATAAATTTATTCTCAGCTACATTAGATAAGTATATTACTAAACTTGAAAATGGAGAATTTAAGGTTAGTATTCCAATTACTACAGAGTTTAAAGATAAGGACTTAATAGTATATTATGTAGATGATAATAAAGAAATTCATGAGTTTGAAGTTACAGTAGTAGGTAACGAGGCAACATTTGCAACAGACCATTTTAGTATTTACACATTAGCAGAAGGAACGAAAACTAAAGAAAATATAAAGATTACTGTTTCAGAAGAAACTGTTAATGAAGCTATAAAGAATGCAGGAAATAAAGATACAGTAGTTATACCTCTTGATGATAAGGCTGAGAATGTTACAAGTGTAGAATTACCTGTTACTTCTTTGAAGAAAGTTGCAGATGTGAAGAAGGAGATACAGATCGAGACATCTGTAGCAGTAGTTACTTTTGATGTGAAGGCATTAGAGAAGATAGTTAAGGATGCGGGAGCAAATGCTAGCATTACATTAAATGTTGATAAGATTAAGAAGGACAAACTTAATACAAAGCAACAAGAGTCTATCAAGGATAAGACAGTTGAGGTGGTTATTTCAGCAGAGCTTCTTTGTAATGATAAGCTTATCAAAGAATTTGGTGGAGGTAAGGTAGAGGTTAAGGTTCCATTTACACCACCAAAGGGAACAGATGGAAAAGATTATAAGGTATTATATGTAGCGGATGATGGAAAGATAGAAGAGATTCCAACACAGTTCAAGGATAATTGTATTATTATGGAGCTTGAACATTTTTCTGAATATGTAATTGTTAAAGATGTAGCAACACAATCTGGTACAAATGCATTTTTCGGGCAAAGGGCCGTCCTCAGGACAACCCTTTGATTCTGCACATTCCCACTGCGGCCTGGTTGGAGCGGTATTGCCGGGATATTCCCGATGCCGCTTAT
>JAFOCU010000247.1 GCA_017381055.1 Lachnospiraceae bacterium | reverse complement strand
GTTTTAAAAGATTTTACATATATTTAACCTTCGAGAAGCAAAGAGACATGCAAAAATAAAAACAACCATATCTGTCGGAAGCTTGCTTACGTAAAGATATGGGTGCTTTTATTTTTATAGGGCGAATGCCCGCGAGCGAAAAAACGCAGTTTTTGAGCTTGCGCATGGCACATACCCATTTCTCCTTAATCTCTCACTAATTTCTTTTTAATAATAAGAAATGCTATAACATTAATCACTAGCATTACAAAAAATATCCACGCTGCTCCATAACTTAACACATATACACCCAAATCACCCGAATCACCATTATAATCAAATAGTTTAATATTAAAAAACATCATTAAAAACTCTGCTACCATTGTTATTATCCAATAAAATAATTGTTTTCGCTTAAATCCAATTATAAATCTATATATAAAATATATTATTATTCCCAAATATATAACTAAAAATATTGCTCCCATATTCTCCCTCCTTATTTAACAAAAATATAGCATATTTTGTCATAATTATCAATTATCACTCTAATTTCAGCAATATACCAAAACACAAAAGGAACCTTTTGATTCCTCAAAAAGTTCCTTATATTCCTTAGTTTTTACTATCCCACTATCTCATTAAATATATCACTTACATGTTCAAGCTTTGTAGCCTTGTAAGCTTTAGCTCCACAGAAAAGCAATGCGTTGTCCACATCACCGTTTGCAGCATTTACAAGTGCATCTGTAATGCAGTATGGTATATCCTTAGCCTTACATGTAGCTATACACTGATGACACTTTTTAAGCTTGAAAGTTTCATTCTCAGACTTAGCCATAAAATCATTGTAAATAGCCCTTCCCGGCATTCCAACAGGACTCTTAACGATTCGTATATCCTCTTCTTTTGCGTTAATATACGCTTGCTTATATTCATCCGAGGCATCACATTCATATGTAGTAACAAAACGTGTTCCCATCTGAACTCCATCTAAACCTAAGCCCATATAATGCTCTACATCTTGCTTATCATATACACCACCGCCAAAGATAACCGGTATATGCTTTGAATACTTATCTGCATATTCATCTACAACCTGCTTAATAGCAACGATTTCCTTATCGTACTCTTCATCTGTAATATTTTCAACGTCATCCTTCGAAAAACCTAAATGGCCTCCTGCCTTCGGTCCTTCTATAACAACCATATCTGGTGACTTGCTATAATGTCTATCCCAAAGCTTACAGATAACCTTAGCTGACTTTACTGAAGATACGATAGGCGCAATTTTAGTCTTTGTATTCTTAACAAACTCTGGCAATTTAGTTGGAAGACCTGCTCCTGAAACTATCAAATCTACGCCTGCCTTAACTGCTGCCTTTACATATTCCTCATAATATCTTGTGGCAACCATAATGTTTACACCGATTACACCACCTTTAGCTATTTCTCTAGCCTTATCGATATATTTCTTTATAGCAGAAAGATTTGTTTCAAGTGGCTTTTCATCATAGCCTGGCTCTCTAAAACCAATCTGTGCAGTAGATATAATACCTACGCCTCCAGCCAATGCCACATTTCCTGCTAATCTATCAAGACTTATTCCAACACCCATACCACCTTGTACAATAGGTATCTTTGCTATAAGTCCATCAATATTTAAAGGTTTTAATTCCATATTTATACCTTTCTAGCATCTAAATTAGAAGCTTCTAAATCTGTCATAACGAAGGTTAACGATTTCCTCCGCAGTTTTATCCTTATAGTTTGCTAAAAACTCCTTGATATAACCCTTCATAAATCCAGCGATATCGCTTAAATTCTCCTCTGATGCAGGCTTTGGTTCTGGAATAACCTTCTCAATAATTCCAAGCTCCTTTAAATCACTAGCTGTAATCTTCATTACCTCTGAAGCCTCTGCTGCTCTCTTTGAATCCTTCCAAAGAATTGATGCAAAGCCTTCTGGCGAAAGTATAGAATATGTTGAATTCTCAAGCATCCATACTTCATTTCCTACTGCTAATGCAAGCGCTCCACCACTTCCACCTTCGCCGATAACGATAGTAAGTACTGGCACCTTAAGTCCTGACATTTCATAAAGATTTCTAGCGATTGCCTCACCCTGTCCACGCTCCTCTGCTTCAATTCCACAGAAAGCACCTGGAGTATCTACGAAGCAGATAATAGGTCTATTAAATCTCTCTGCCTGCTTCATAAGTCTTAACGCCTTACGATATCCTTCAGCATATGGCATACCAAAGTTTCTTACAATATTCTCTTTAGTATTCTTACCCTTCTGCTGACCGATAACTGTAACAGACTTACCAGCGATAGTTGCTATACCACCCACGATAGCTCCATCATCTCTAAAAGCTCTATCACCGTGTAACTCTATAAAATCTTTGAAAATAGTATTTATATAATC
>JAFOCU010000246.1 GCA_017381055.1 Lachnospiraceae bacterium | reverse complement strand
GAAAAATTTGATAAGGAATATAAAAGAAATGAAGTAAATGTTAGCTATGATATTGCAGATTTGAATGATAAGTGATAGAATTATCAGATGTGTTAGTTGCGAGGAATTTGCATATAAAGCATAATACTCGTTAGATACTACAGTATATAGGAGGATGAGATGTATATTGGTTGCCATTTATCTGCTTCCAAAGGCTATTTAGCTATGGGAAAGCAGGCGATAGAATTAGGTGCAAATACATTTGCATTTTTTACAAGAAATCCCCGTGGGGGTAGTGCAAAAGAAATAGATACAAAGGATGTTGAAGCTTTTCTTAAGCTAGCAGAAGAAAATAATTTTGGTAAGCTTGTAGCCCATGCGCCGTATACTATGAATGCTTGCGCTGAGAAAGAAAATATTCGTCAGTTTGCTATAGAGATGCTTGCGGATGATTTGAAAAGAATGGAATATACTCCAGGTAATTATTATAATTTCCATCCAGGATCACATGTGGGTCAGGGAGCTGACAAGGGTATAGATATGATTGCAGAGGTTTTAAATATGGTATTAAAACCAGAACAAACAACAACAGTACTTCTTGAGACAATGGCAGGAAAGGGCAGTGAGGTTGGAAGAAACTTTGAGGAAATTCGTGCTATTATCGACAAAGTGGAATTAAATGATAAATTAGGAGTTTGTCTAGATACATGTCACATTTGGGATGGCGGATATGATATCGTAAATAAGCTTGATGAAGTTATAGAAGAGTTTGATAGAGTTATTGGTCTTGATAGATTAAAAGCTATTCATTTAAATGATAGTATGAATGATATTAGTGCTCATAAGGATAGACACGAGAAAATCGGTCAGGGACATTTGGGAATTGAGGCTATAACAAGAATTATTAATCATCCAGCTCTTAAGGACAAGCCTTTTATATTAGAAACTCCTAATGATGAGGCTGGCTACGCTAAGGAAATTGCTCTTTTAAAAAGCTTAAGAGATTAATTTTATAAACACAATTGATATTAATGAAAGGAAAGAGCTAAATTTTAGTTCTGGGATTACAAAATGAAAATTAGAAATTTAGTAGGAAATAGATTTAAGGAGCGTCCATCGGATTGTGTGGTTGATAGCCATGCACTTATGGTTAGAGGTGGATACATTAAGAATGTAGCCAATGGTATTTTCTCTCTTTATCCACCAGCTAAGAGAGTGACAAGAAAGATTGAAAATATCATCAGAGAGGAAATGGATAGAATAGATGGACAGGAAGTTATGTTCCCAGTTGTTCTTCCAGGTAGTCTTTGGGATGAGTCTGGTAGATATCAGAGCGTTGGAGAGGAGCTTTTAAGATTTAAGGATAGAAGTGGATCAAGAATGATTCTTGGTATGACTCATGAAGAGGCTTCAGTTCAGCTTGTTAAGGAATATGCCAACAGCTATGCTAAGTATCCATTTATGATTTATCAGATTCAGACAAAGTTCCGTGATGAGGCAAGACCAAGAGCTGGTCTTATTAGAGTTCGTGAGTTCACTATGAAGGATGCTTATTCATTCCATACTTCGCAGGAGGATTTAGAGGCATATTATCAGAAGTGCTATGATTCATATAATAGAATCTTTGCTAGATGTGGTATTCCAGAG
>JAFOCU010000245.1 GCA_017381055.1 Lachnospiraceae bacterium | reverse complement strand
CAAGACATTCATGCCAATGAGCATCTTCGTCATTATTCCAATTTACAGTATCCCAATCATGAATATGGCTAACCCACACAGCTTGTACATTATTTACTTCACCCTTTAACAAAATACCTGTGTTAGATTTCCTTTCCTCTACCATTCTTACCGGAAAAGTTAGTTCTTCACCATACTGATTAATCCATCCCATAAATATGTGACCATCTTTTTCTGGTTCAGCAACATATTCTTGCTGCAAATAATTCATCATATTAGTACCATATATGGTATTCAAGCAAGTTGCTCCATCCCAAAAATTTATTACTGCAACTGTTACCGCCCATTCCATACTGTTATCTAAAGTAAATGTATTTTGCTTAATACCACTTATATATAGTTCGATTTGGCCTCCTTTTGTCAAGTTATTAACTACTATAGTATTTTCTGACGTTCTTTCAAAATCACGTCTCTCATTTGTTGTAAGATCTTTTATATAAAACGAATCCACATATGTATCTATCAAATGAGAGGTTGATCCTATAATTATCAAACCAAAACTAACCATTTCTGTTTCTGCCTTCGCCTCAAAAGGCATAACAGTAAATATCAATACAATTGTCATCAACATAGCTGTAAAACGTCCACGAAGACAAGCTTTTCCTTTTCGTTTTATCATAACATCCCTCATCTCTATATTAAAATTTTCACGCATCAATAATTCATATATATTCTATCATATTTCACGCTTATATTCAACGAAAAAGCCTATAAAAAGAGCAGAGCCTCTTTCATTTTAGACTCTGCTGATAGTCATTAAGAATTATTTACGAACATATTCTCAATCTCTTCTATATTCTGTTTTTCCATTATTCTTTCAAGCTCTTCAATATTCTTCTTACACTCTTCTATCTCCAAATATAGAGATCTCTTTCCCTTTTTTCGTGCAATCTTAACCGCAAACTCATTTGAAGAATTTATGAATTTTGACCAAATGCCACCTAGTCCAATATACATAAGACCAAAACTAAATAACTTTAATATAAATGAAAATATCCACAAAAAAGAGCCTTTTAATATACTAGTATCACCAATAAAAATCAATACGCCAATAATAAACATAACAATCATTATCTTACATACCTTATCATTTTCAATTTTCTCAGCCTGGAGCTTTTTTAAATTGTCCTTTTCACATATCCATTCATTTCTAATATTATGTGTCTGCATAGAATATTCGTAGTTATATTCAGTAAATTTACTTGGTTTAATTTTAATTTTAGTTGCCGATGTACTACCTTGTATTTCGCGACACACAAGAAAACATACTACAGCGAGTACAACTAATACTATGCCAGTATACAGATTAGCTCCATCTTTTGCAACCTCTTCCTCAACAATCATTAAATTAGCTACAAGCTTATCATGTTTTATATCCATACCTTCCGGTATCCCCGTCTCCCATTCTTTATTAATTACATCTGCTTCAGCAGACATATCAATTACCCTTCCTTGAAAATATACTTTTCCTTGATTAAGGTTATCCAATTTCTGTTTAGTATCTTGTTCCTTTACTAATACTTGCATATACGAATTTATATTATCACTAGTATCATGTTCTACCAGTATGGTGTAAACGTCATATGCTCCATTATCACTAACATATATATCTTTATTTGCATAACCAATTATATAAAATGAAGCGAAATCTCCCTCAAACAAATTATCTAGAGATATATCTTCTAAGGTATCTCCCTCTTTATATAATTTTTGATTCGAACTCCATTTACCAATAATATTTATACCGTATATTAACATTATAAATGCAACAAAAAATCCTACTTTCTTTATCATTCCACTACCCTTTTATCCTTACTTTCATACACAATACAATGATTTATACTTATAATATCATATAACACATATATCATCAATTAAAAAGCGCGTAGACTTTTTATCTACGCGCCTTAATCTTAAGAGAAGAATCCCTTCTTCTTCTTTTTACCTTTTTCTTCTTTCTT
>JAFOCU010000244.1 GCA_017381055.1 Lachnospiraceae bacterium | reverse complement strand
TAATAGATAGTTGTCTCATGGAGATAACTTTATAGACAAAATAAGTATGCTACATTTAGTGTAGTTTCTTGTTTGTCTATAGAGGTTTCCATCCGAGGCCACCTCAAGCTAAACGCAATAAGGGACTACACTTTTCTTATTGCGTTGCGGATTGATAGTATGCAAAATTACTATCAATTATGTTTCAAAAAGTTAAAACCTTCTTGGCAAAAAACAATAGAGAGCAATGGCTCTTCTTTGTGCTATTTACTTTTACACTCTTTCTCCAATGTTGTTTATTTCATTGGTTAGCATTTAACTCTATCTTAATTTCTTCTCTTTGGAAAAATCCATTGGCATTTTGGGCATTCTATCTCCCTAAAATTAGCATTTCCTTATTTATTGCGAGTTTTGTATTTTTATTCAAACGTCAAGTATGGACTATTGTATTCTCGGCATTGCTAAATGTTTGGATAATGGCAGAACTGATGTATTTTAGAGCCAATCGTATTTTCCTTGATGCTCATTCCTTTTCTTTGATTAGCAATATGGATGGATTTTGGAGTAGTGTCCCCATGTACATGTATGCTTCAGATTTCTTATTATTGATACCTACTGCATTATTAATAGTCGGTGTTATATTCCTCAAGACAAAGAAAAGAAACATAATTTCCACTTTTATTATATTTGCATTGGCCATTTTGTTAAATATAGGAGGTTGTTTAGCAACGAGATATGTATATGACGTCTTATATCAACTTCCTCACGACAAAAACTATTTTAATCCATTTTCTGATAAAGGTGTAGGAGATTTATTTGGCTTCACAAGTTTAGAATATGTAAAGAACACATCGGTCATTCACGCATTTATTTATGATTGCAAGAAGCTTATCCAAATGCCTTTTGAATCAACTACATATACTATAACCGATGATGATAAGGTGCAGCTAAAACCATTTATAAATACCTATACGCTTAATGTTAAACCTAATCGAAATCTGATTCTAATTATTGTTGAAAGTTTAGAGACTTGGGCTGTCCGCCCCGATATTATGCCAAACTTGTGTGAGTTTATGAATGAACATAATGTTTTGTGGGCTCAGCAAGTAACAAGTCAAACTAAGGGAGGAACTTCTTCAGATGGACAATTGATATTCAACACGGGACTATTACCAATTCAACATGGTGCAGTATGTAAACGTTATCCACATCATACATTCCCTTCTTTGAGTGATATTTATGATAATGCAGCCTTAGTTCAGCCAGGTGATTTAAGTGTATGGAATCAAAAGTATATGAGCGATTCATACCATATAGATACAAATTATTTGAGTCCTCAAAGTTTAGACCATGTAACATTTAATATCCTTGATAGTGTATATACCCAACATCCATACTGTATGGCTATCACTATGGCAACTCATTCTCCGTTTATTGCCTGCTCCAAATACACCCCATTGGATTTACCAACAGGGATGCCCGAGAATATGGCTAATTATTTGAGATGTATGCATTATTCAGATTCATGTTGGGGTAATTTCTTAAAGAAAGTAGATACCGACTCAATCCTTCAAAATGCGACAATTTGCTTTATGGGCGACCACATTATCTTTGACCCAAATATGCGTAGTACCTTTGCTACTTATTGTGCAGAGAATAATTTGGACTATGATGTAAATAATGCGCACACTGCTATTATAACGTATTCTCCAAATATTGACGAAAAACATATCATCAAAGATAAAGCATACCAAATGGATGCATATCCTACTATCTTACATTTGATTGGTTGCGAAAATTATTATTGGAAAGGACTTGGAGTGAACTTATTAGATTCAGTAGGTAGAAGCAACCGACCTATCACAGAACAAGACGCATATATATTGTCGGATAAACTTATCCGTGCAAATTATTTTAATTTGCTGACTCAATAACTATTTGTTAATCACGAATATTAGGGATCCACTTAGTTTAGGTGGATTCCTTTTTATTTCTGCACCTCGTTTATTGGAGTGTATAATCTGAAATTACCAACACTCCCTCCCTGCTAACAGGCATTAACATTGGGATGGCGCAACGTCACGTCCCCAATGAATTGCCCTGTATAGTAGGTATAATACCCCATGGGGTTGTCCTTTACGAATAGGACAACCTTATTTTTTGTTACATTATTTTCTACTATTCTTTACTTTTTTACTACCCTTGCTATATTTATTATAGGAACAAGCATAAAAAACGCTTGATATAATACAATGAAAAGACAATTTAGAGAATTAGACCAAGAGACTAAAGACAAAATCAGCCGCAGCACAACAGGCAAATCAAAAACAGACCAACACAAGCAACACATCAGTCAAGCAATGCGCAAATATTGGTCACAGATACCCCATAAACCTACCGACTTGAGCATGGATGAATTTTTGGGCAAGTAAACCACTTAACAAGGTTAAGTTTTCGGTTTTTCAAGGAGGACAAATGGAAAAAATAAGAAGGTAGAAATATTGAAAAAAGTGATAAAATTAGATAAGATAAAAATAGTAGTAAATGAAAAATATATAACCAATATCAATGAAGATGTATTTACAACAATCATTAAAAATGGTCAGATAGTAGAATATAGATACGAGCAACAATATCCCTATCTTCTATACATTGAAAAAGACTTGATTGAGCATGAATTAGTTATAGAGTTTACGGGTAAGATACTACAAGAACAATATCCATTATTGATAAGTCAAGACACGATACACCAGTGTTTAGATAATATCAATAGACTTGGTATTTGTCATATAGAAGTTTCAAGCATAATTACCGCAGCACAAGTGGTAAAAGCAGATGTCACACAAGATATATGCTGCGGTAGTTATGAGCAACTGATAGGTTCGTTAAGAACATCCATTAAGAACCATAACAAATACTTGTCAAGGGTAGTAAATGGAACATTTGTTATAGAGAAGAACGTGGCTACCAGAAATTATAAAGTACGTATGACCATATATAACAAAGCCAATGAAATGCGCATTAAAGCAAATCAAGACTTTTTGACCCTGTTACAAAACACAGAAGAAGTAACCGAATATTTCAAGGACAAAGTAAGGTTTGAATTGAACTTAAATTCCAAGGATCAGATACGAAAGCAACTCAATCTTAATAACACAATGTTATATGATGTATTACATAGTGATATAAACCCAATTGTAAATTTTATGGATAAAGTATTTGAAGATGAGCCAGCACCTCAAGGTTTGAAGTTACGTGACTTGGAGAGGTTAGCATTATTAGAGAAGGTAGGCATGGACATGCACAAACTTGAAATGATAGTGCGCCAGCACTCCTCTCCTAAATCGCACATATCCCAACTTATGTTACCATATAGAAACTTACTAAAGACTATTGAGTACCAAGATACAAACTATTTACAAACAATACGAACGCTACTACTTGAGAAATAGTTATTGTATCAATATTAATATGATACTTTTTAATCTTTTAACAATTATGAAATAAGCAGTACTAATGTATGATTTTAACTTAAAAGATTGTTTTCATACATTAATATTACCAAGGGATATCCAGTAATGTTTTCTTATATTCTTTTTCCAATTCTTCAATTGAATTAAAGCGTATAAGTTCGTTACCAATATAAGCAATGCCATCTACCCTCCTGCTTTCACGAAATAGATTTGCAACAGGGACTTCCAGTGCATCAGCAATTTTAATGATAGTATCAAGTTGAGGGTTGCCGTGCAAGGCGCGAGCCAGAGATGCAGGTTTGATACCAATTTTCTCTGCCAACTCAGCTTTGCTCATGTCTCGTTCTTCACAATAGAATTTGACGTTACGTGCGAAATCATGTATAGTCATAATATCAAAATTTTCGCAAAGGTAATCAAAATAAATCAAACCAACAAGAAAAATTTGAATAAATTCTAATAAAATCATATTTTATTTACTTAAATTCTAATTTTATTGCATAAAAATTTGCACATATAATTAACTTTTAGTATCTTTGCAGCGTTTTTAATTTACATTATACGTTAATTGATGAATCAAAATGAAGAAGGTTTGTATCTATGCAAGGGTTAGCACCCAAGGACAAGACTATCAACGTCAGCTAAGTGAATTACGTGAATATGCAAGTCGCATGAACTACGAGGTGGTAAGAGAGTTTAGCGAGAAAATTAGCGGTGCAAAATCGGTTGCAGAGCGCCAAGCATTGACAGAGCTATTAGATTATGCTGCGGCTAATCGAATAGACAAAGTGTTGGTTTATGAGTGCAGTCGTATTAGTCGTAGAGCGATTGATTTTCTCCAAGTGATAGAACAACTCACGCAAATGAAAGTGAGCGTTTACATCCTTCAAAATGGGTTAGAGACGCTTATGGCTGATGGTTCTGTGAACCCGATAGCCCAGTTGGTTCTTGGCATAATAGGTCAGTTCAACTCGATGGAACGAAGTCTTATTCGTAGTCGCATGTCCAGTGGTTACCAACATTTCCGCAGCAATGGTGGCAAAGTAGGCAGAAAAGAGGGGTACAAGAAGTCTGATGAGCAAATGAAAGAGCAATATAGCAAAGAATTATCCTTGCTCAAAAAAGGGTTGTCACTGCGGAACATACAAGCCATAACAGGTACCAGTGTCAATACATTGCGTAAGTTGAAATTGATTATATCTTGACAAGTTAAATATTTTTTGTATACTTGTTTATATGGAAATAAGAAATCGTACAGATTTCATGTATAAACGATTAAAAAT